>DAIDAU010000009.1 GCA_027310465.1 Rhodocyclaceae bacterium | reverse complement strand
CCGCAACCGTGTCGGACAGCCACTGCAGCATCCCGCCGAAAGTGAATGCGAGCAGCAGCGCGACGTCGACGCCGAGGTCGACCAGGAACAGGCGGCCTTTCGCGACGCTGTAGTCGGCGGCCTTCTGATGGGCGGCGAGCGGAATGCCGGCGGCGAAGTCGGCCGGCACTGCGCCGCGGTGCGCGGCGACATGGCGCATCTGGCGCAAGGCCAGCCACGCGCGCAGGCTTGCGGAGATGACGAGGGCAACGACGAAGATGGCGCTGAAGGCGTTCGCGGACACGAGACTCACGGGGGAACTATGAGAAAATGCCGTCATTGCATAAACGACGGCATTGGGTTCGGACGATTATGGCACAGGATCAGAACGCGCTTGTTTGGCTCGACATGGAAATGACGGGCCTCGATCCCGACCATGACAGGATCATCGAATTGGCCGTCGTCGTGACGAACAGCCAGCTCGAAGTGGTCGCCGAGAGCGCCGTCTGGGTGGTGCATCAGGACGATGCCGTGCTCGACGCGATGGACGAGTGGAACCAGAAGACCCACGGCAAGTCGGGGCTCGTTGCCAAGGTGAAGGCGTCGCCGCTCACCGAGGCGGAGGTCGAGTCGCAGTGCCTCGAATTCCTCAAGCGCCACGTGCCGGCGGGCAAGTCGCCGATGTGCGGCAACTCGATCTGCCAGGACCGCCGCTTCATGGCGCGCTACATGCCGAAGCTCGAGACCTATTTCCACTATCGCAACCTGGACGTGTCGACGCTGAAGGAACTGTGCAAGCGCTGGACGCCGGAGATCGCCAAGGGCGTCAAGAAGGGCGGCAAACATGAAGCGCTGGCCGACATCTACGAGTCGATCGAAGAACTCAAGTACTACCGCGAGCACTTCCTGAAAGTCTGAAGCGCCGGCCGTCAGTCTTCCCTGCGATAGAGCCGCAGCCGCTCGCTCCGGTCGCCGGGCCGGTGGCCTTCCCAGACCTTCTTCCAGCCGGCGGGCGCGGGACTCAGCGACACCATCCACTTGCAGTTCGTCCGCGGCGATTCCGGTTGGGTGCGCAAATCGGCGTGATAGTCGAGCACGGCGCGCTGGGCGAGACCCAGGTCGCGCCGCTCGATGCAGCCGTGATCCCGCGGCAGCGCACGCGCCAGCGATTCGGCGACGCCGCGATAGCTCTTGCCGTAGTCGATCCAGGGGAACCACAAGGCCACCAGCACGCCCCACATGGCGACGACGCCGGCCGTCCAGTGCACCGCGCCGCGCCAGGGCGAGCGCGGCATCTTCGCCAGCGAGACCACCCAGGCGGCGGTGAACAGCAGCGCGACGGCCGCGGCGGCGACGGAGAAGCGCGCCTCGAAGCCGGGCTGCAGCTTGGCGAAATTGTGCGCGATCTGTTCCGGCCAGCCGGTCCACATCGCGATGCCGCCGAGCCAGATCAGGCCGATGACCAGCGTGAAGGTCATCGTGCCGAACCAGTCGAAGGCGTTCGCGGCGCCGCGCCGCAGCCGGTGCGCGCCCATCGCGGCGAGCAGCGTCAGCGGCGTCAATACCGGCAGCGCCAGCAGCGGACGCGCTTCATGGCCGAAGAACCAGGCCAGCGCGAGCAGCGTCCCGAACACCGGCAGCGCGAAGCTGCGATTGCGCCACTGGCGCCGCTCGACCCAGGCGGCCCATAGCCCGTAGGGCAGCAGCGGCCAGGTGAACCACGCCAGCATCTCGAGGTGGTCGCGGCCGAAGTCGCTCGCATGCATCGCGGCGGCTTCGAGTTCGCCGTTCCACCAGGTGGCGAGATAGTTCGGATGCTGTTGCGACAACAGGGCCGGCCATGCGCCGGCCAGCGCCGCCGCGATGACCAGAGCCACGGCGCCGGCGAGCAGCCGCCGCTGCAGCAGGGGCAGCAGCAGGAGCGGCAGCAGCGGCAGTCCGCCGCCCAGGCCGCCGAAGAGAAAGGCGGCGCCGCAGCCCAGGCCGAGCCACAGCGCGCCCGTCAGGCGCGGCAGGGACGCCAGCCCGAGATAGGCCAGCGCCGCGGCTGCCAGCGTCGCGATGGCAGGCTGGGCATCGTGGATCGGCACCAGCAGGCCGAGCGCGCCGATGGCGAGCAGCGGCGCCGCCAGTCCCGCCTCGCGTCCGTGCAGGGCGATCGCCGCGCGGCAGAGGAACAACAGGAACAGGGCGCCGAACAGGGCGGTGGCCAGGCGCGCGCCCTCGTGGAACGGCAGCGCCCATTGCTTGAGCCACGCCGTGGCCTCGGCCGTCCAGTGGAAGAAGGGCGGGGTGCCGACCCACGGTTCGCCGGCGACGCGCGGCAGCGTCCAGTCGGGGCCGCCATGGAGGCTGAAGGCGATGCCGAGATGCACGGCGTCGTCGGCCTTCCAGGGATCGTGGCCGAGGTTGCCGAAGACGAGGTAGAGGACACAGAGCGCCGCAACCACGAGGCTCGGCAGGGGAAACTTGATTTCGCGCGCGGCGCCGAGGATCTTGATCATCGCGGCGCGCCAATTAAAAAAGGCAGCCGAAGCTGCCTTTCGTGGCGGAACGTGTCGCTATCAGGCAGCACGCTTGCCGTACTTCTGGCGGAAGCGCTCGACGCGGCCGGCGGTGTCGACGATCTTCTGCTTGCCGGTGTAGAACGGGTGGCAGGAGGAGCAGACTTCGATGTGCAGCGGCTTGCCGCTGGTGGAACGCGTCTTGAAGACGGTGCCGCAGCTGCACGTCACCTCGATCTCGTCGTACTTCGGGTGGATGCCTTCTTTCATGTTCGTGTCCTCGGTCAGTAGCGGCCCGTGGATTTGGCGAGCCTTAAAGGGGCGGCATTATGCCGGATTTCGCCTTGCGGATCAATGGCCGGGTCAGCCCCGGCGCATGGCGTCAAAAAACTCGGCGTTGTTCTTTGTCGCCTTGACCTTGTCGAGCAGGAATTCCATGGCCTCGAGGTCGTCCAGGCCGTAGAGCAGCTTGCGCAGGATCCAGACTTTCTGCAGGACGTCGGGCTTGAGCAGCAGTTCCTCGCGGCGCGTGCCGGAGCGGTTGACGTTGATCGCCGGATAGACGCGCTTCTCGGCCATGCGGCGGTCGAGATGGATTTCCATGTTGCCGGTGCCCTTGAACTCCTCGTAGATGACGTCGTCCATGCGGCTGCCGGTGTCGATCAGCGCGGTGGCGATGATGGTCAGCGAGCCGCCTTCCTCGATGTTCCGCGCGGCGCCGAAGAAGCGCTTGGGGCGCTGCAGGGCGTTGGCGTCCACGCCGCCGGTCAGCACCTTGCCGGAGGACGGGACCACGGTGTTGTAGGCGCGGCCGAGGCGGGTGATGGAGTCCAAGAGGATCACCACGTCGCGCCCGTGCTCCACGAGGCGCTTGGCCTTCTCGATCACCATC
>DAIDAU010000024.1 GCA_027310465.1 Rhodocyclaceae bacterium | reverse complement strand
GGCATGGACTGACGAGGGCGTGCAAGCCTTCCGCAGCACCGCGCGGCAGTTCATCCAGAAGGAATTCCTGCCGCAGCAGGGGCGCTGGCAGAAGCAGCTGCGCCCGGACGCCGAGGCCTGGAGCGCGGCCGGACGCGTCGGCCTGCTGCTGCCCGACGTGCCGGAGGAGTACGGCGGCAGCGGCGGCACCTTCGCGCACCAGTGCGTCGTCGTCGAGGAGCTGGCGCAGGCCGGCGTGCACTTCGGCTGCGGCATCCAGAGCATCGTCGCCCACTACCTGCTCGCCTACGGCAGCGAGCCGCAGAAGCGCAGCTGGCTGCCGCGCCTGGGGCGCGGCGAGCTGGTCGGCGCCATCGCCATGACCGAGCCGGGCGCCGGCTCGGACCTGCAGGGCATCAAGACCAGCGCGCGCCGCGACGGCGACCACTACGTCATCAACGGCGCCAAGACCTTCATCACCAACGGCGTGCTGGCCGGGCTGGTGTGCCTGGCGGCGAAGACCGACACGCGCGTGCCGGGCATGAAGGGCATCTCGCTGATCGTCGTCGAGACCAAGGACCTGGCGGGCTACAGTGTCGGCCGCGCGCTGGCGAAGGTCGGCATGCACGGGCAGGACACCTGCGAGCTGTTCTTCGACGACGTGCGCGTGCCGGCGGCGAACCTGCTCGGCAGCGCCGAGGGCAAGGGCTTCGCCCAGATGATGGAGCAGCTGCCCTACGAGCGCCTGATCATCGCCGTCGCGGCCGCCGCCACGATCGAGCGCGCGCTCGCCGTGACGACGCGCTACGTCAAGGAGCGCAGCGCCTTCGGCAAGCAGCTGATCGAGTTCCAGAACACGCGCTTCGCGCTGGCCGAATGCAAGACCGAGGCGCACATCGCGCGCGTCTTCGTCGACCACTGCATCGAGCGCTTCCTCGCCGGCGACCTCGACGACGTCACCACGGCGATGGCCAAGTACTGGCTCAGCGAGTGCCAATGCCGCGTCGTCGACGCCTGCCTGCAACTGCACGGCGGCTACGGCTACATGACGGAATACCCGATCGCACAGATGTGGACCGACAGCCGCGTGCAGCGCATCTATGCCGGGACCAACGAGATGATGAAGGAGATGATCGGATGGTCACTGTGAAAATCGCACGCGACGAGTGCCTGCATCGCCTGTTCGAAGCGCAGGCGGAACGCACGCCGGACCTGCCGGCGCTGGCCTTCGAGGACGAGAAGCTCAGCTACCGCGAACTCGACCGCCGCGCCAACCGGCTCGCCGAGCGGCTGTGGCGCATGGGGCTCGGGCCGGACATGTGCGTCGGCCTGTGCGTCGAGCGCTCGCTCGAGATGGTGGTCGGCATCCTCGGCATCCTCAAGGCCGGCGCCGCCTACCTGCCGATCGATCCGGCCTGGCCCAAGGAGCGCGCCGCCTTCATGCTGGAGGATGCGCACGCCGCGGCGCTGCTGGCGCGCACGGCGACCGGACGGGTGGCGCACGGCGCCGCGGAGGTCATCGCGCTCGACGAGCTCGACTGGGGCGGCGACTGCGCCGCGCCGACGGTCGACGTGTCGCCGCGCAGCCTCGCCTACGTGATCTACACCAGCGGCTCGACCGGGCGGCCGAAGGGCGTCTGCATCGAGCATCGCAACATCGTCGCCTATGTGCACGACATCTGCGCCCGGCTGCAGTTCGCGCCGGGCATGAACCACGCGACGGTGTCGACGATCGCCGCCGACCTCGGCAACACGGTGATCTTTCCGGCGCTGGCGAGCGGCGGCTGCCTGCACGTGATCTCGCAGGAGCGCGCCGAGAACCAGGGCATGCTGGCCGAGTACTTCCTGCGCGAGCGCATCGACGTGCTGAAGATCGTGCCGTCGCACCTGGCGGCGCTGCAGGGCGCGCGCAACCCCGAGCACGTCATGCCGGCGCAGCGCCTGATCCTCGGCGGCGAGGCTTCGCGCGTCGAATGGGTCGCGCACCTGAAAAGGCTCGCGCCGCAGTGCGAGATCCACAACCACTACGGCCCGACCGAGACGACCGTGGGCGTGCTGACCTACCGCGTCGGCGCGGAGCTGCCGGCGACGCCTTCGGGCAAGCTGCCGCTCGGCACGCCGCTGCCGCACGCCTCGGTCCACCTCCTCGACGACAGCGGCCAGCCCGTGCCGGACGGCGAGATGGGCGAGCTCTATATCGGCGGCGCCGGCGTCGCGCGCGGCTATCTCGACCGGCCCGAGCTGACCGCGGAGAAGTTCGTCGCCGATCCCTTCAGCGGCGATCCCGGCGCGCGGCTCTACCGCAGCGGCGACCTCGCGCGCCGGCTGCCCGACGGCAACCTCGAGTTCTGCGGCCGCATCGACGACCAGGTGAAGCGCCACGGCTATCGCGTCGAGCTCGGCGAGATCGAGGCGGCGCTGCGCAGCCATGGCGGCGTGCGCGACGCCGTCGTGCTGGCGCGCGAGGACGCCGTCGGCGGCGTGCAGCTGGCCGCCTACGTGGTGCCGCAGCGCGCCGCGCAGCCGCTGTGGGAGGGCGCGAACGTGCACGTGCTGCCCGACGGCGCGCCGGTGGCGCACCTCAACCGCAACGAGACCGACTACATCTACAACGAGATCTTCGTGCTGCAGGCCTACCTGCGCCACGGCATCGAGCTGTCGGACGGCGACTGCGTCGTCGATGCCGGCGCCAACATCGGCTTGTTCACCGTCTTTGCCAGCCGCGTGGCGCGCGACCTGCGCGTCTATGCCTTCGAGCCCAACCCGGCGGCGTTCGCCTGCCTCAAGGCGAACGCCGAGGCCTGGGGCCGCTCGGTCAAGTGCCTGCCGTGCGGCCTGTCGAGCGAGGAGAAGACCGCGGAAATGACCTTCTTCGAGGGCATGTCGCTGCTGTCGGGCTTCTACGCCGACGCCGCCACCGAACGCAGCGTGGTGAAGACTTTCGTCGCCAACCAGCAGGCCGTCGACGACGTCCGCCTCGACGCGGAGATCGGCGCGCTGATCGACGAGCGCATGCAGTCGAGCACCGTCTCGGCGCGGCTGCGCACGCTGTCGGGCGTCGTCGCCGACGAGGGCATCGAGCGCATCGACCTGCTCAAGATCAACGTCGAGAAGAGCGAGCTGGATGTCCTGCTCGGCATCGCCGCCGAGGACTGGCCGAAGATCCGCCAGCTGGTGATCGAGGTCGACCGCGAGTCGGATCTCGCCGCCATCGTGGCGCTGCTGGAGCACCACGGCTACGACACGCTCGTCGACCAGGATCCGCTGCTGCGCGAAACGCAGCTCCACTACGTCTATGCGGCGCGTCCGCGGGCCCCGGGGGAGGGCTTGCGGCGCCAGGCCGGCGCGCGCGACCCCGTGCGCAAGGTGCCGCCGGCCGCGCCGGACGTGCTTTCGCGCGCGAGCTTGCGCAAGCATCTGGCGGCACGCCTGCCCGACCACATGTTGCCGGACGGCATGATGCTGCTCGAGCGCTTCCCGCTCACCGCCAACGGCAAGCTCGACCGCCGGGCGTTGCCGGCGATCGCGACGGGCGAGACGCCGCCGGCGGCGGCGCACGTGGAGCCGCGCAGCGAAACCGAAGAGGCGCTGGCGGCGATCTGGCTGGATCTGCTCAAGCTCGACCGCGTCGGCATCCACGACGACTTCTTCGACCTCGGCGGCCAGTCGCTGATGGCGATCCAGACGGTGTCGCGCATCCGCGACCGCTTCGGCGTCGATATGCCGCTGCGCAACCTGTTCGAGCGGCCGACCATCGCCGGCCTGGCCGAGATCGTCGACCAGCTGTCGAGTCTTTCGCCGGGGCGCGCGGCGCCGCACGCCGATGCCCGCGAGGTAATCGAATTGTGAGCGTGGCGACGTTCCTGGCCGACCTCAGGCGCCGCGACATCCGCGTCTGGGCCGACGGCGATCGCGTCCAGTGCGACGCGCCGAGCGGCGCGCTGACGCCGGAGCTGCGCGAGCAACTGCGCAGCCGCAAGAACGACGTGCTCGAATTCCTGCGTGCCGCGCAGGCGCTGGCGCGCCAGGAGCGCGCGATCGTGCCGTTGCAGCCGCGCGGCAGCCGCACGCCGATCTTCGCCGTGCCGGGCCACAACGGCGACGTCTTCTGCTTCCGCGCGCTGGCCCAGGCGCTCGGCGACGCGCGCCCCTTCTTCGGTCTCGAACCGCCCGGACTCGACGGCCTCGGCAGGCCGCTCGAACGCGTCGAGGAAATCGCCGCCTACTTCGCGGCGCAGATCCGCACCTTCCGGCCCGACGGACCCTGCATCCTCGGCGCCTACTGCGCCGGCGGCGCAGCGGCGCTGGAACTGGCGCGCCAGCTGCGGCAGAGCGGCACGCAGGTCAGCTACCTCGCCCTTTTCGGCACGCCCTATCCGACCTGGTACCGCTGGCCCACGCAGCTGCGCGGGCGCTTGCGCACCGGGATCGAGCGAGCGGCGACGCATGCGCGCGCCCTGGCGGGGCGCTCGCTGGCCGGCTGTGCCGAATACCTGCGCGAAAAGATGGGGAGTCGCCGCGAACGCCGCGCTGCCGAAGCCGCGGCGGTGATCGACGCGGACCTGATACGGCGCCGCATGGTGCAGGACGCGACGCTGAAGGCGGTACGCCGCTATGCGCCGGTGCGTTTCGACGGCCCGATCGGCATGTTCCTGCCGTATCGGGATGCCGCGCTCTATGACGGCGCGCGCCGCTGGCGCGGCCTGGCGGCGTGCGCCGACGAATACTTCGGGCCGCCCGGGTCGGACGGCGACAACATGCTGCGCGAGCCGCACGCCTTCGCCACGGCGGAACTGCTGCGGACCGCGCTCGATGCGCTGGAGGCCGCGCCATGACGATGCGGATGGCTGCTCCCTGCCGGAACGGACTGGCGGCAAAGGCGCAGCCTTCCCGGACCCTTAATCGGCCGTGCCCGGTTTGGCAACACTGCACGGCAACGGCACTGTCGATCGGGCGATCGACGCCCACGAATCTTGGCGGAGGGACGAGACATGTCGGAAACAACTGAGAACCGCGGCAACATCCTGGTGTTCGGCGCGCATCCGGACGATATCGAAATCGGCATGGCGGGGACGATTTGCCGCCTGGTCGCCTGCGGGCACACCGTCTACTCCTGCGTCGCGACGATCCCCGACGAGCGCGAAGGGCGGCTGCGCGAGGCGCGCGACGCGGCGCGCATCCTCGGCATCAAGGAAGTCATCGCGCTGCCGCTGCGCTCCTCCCAGCTCGGCTACAACCGCGCCACCATCGGCGCCATCGATCTCGTCATCCGCCAGTTCGCGCCGCATTCGGTGTTCACGCATTGGAACGAGGACTCGCACCAGGATCACGTCAACGTCACGCGCTGCATCATCGCGGCGACGCGCAAGAACAGCTTCAACGTCTACATGTACGAGCAGACCATCCCCGGCGGCATCACCCCGGCAGGATTCCGCGCCCAGTATCTCGTCGACATCTCGCGCTACATCGAGCGCAAGGTCGCCAGCATCCTGGCGCACGCCAGCCAGCTGCGGCGCAACGGCGAGTGGTGGTCCGAGGGCGTGCGCGGCCGCGCCATGTACCGCGGCTACCAGATCCACACGCGCTACGCCGAGGCCTTCGAGATCATCAAGATCAACGGCGATACGAGCCTCTTCAGCGGCGAGAAGGCCCTGGTGTCGCACGTCACCGAATCGCTGCCGATGCACGGCGTTGCGGACGAGGCCGTCAAGCCGACCTAGCGGCGGTCGACTCTTGACCGCCAAGGGCGACGGGTGGTCGTCGCTGTTTCAGGTGGTTGTAACCGCCAAGGGCGACGGGTGGTCGTCGCCGCTGCGTGTCCCCCGGCGGACAAGAGCGATAAGGCGTCCGCCTCCTCCTTTACCTCCGCGGCGACGACCCCCCGCCACCCTTGGCTCGACGCTCTGCCTTTCTGGTCGAGACTGCGACCATGGTTCCGCTCGTGCCGCTGGGG
>DAIDAU010000531.1 GCA_027310465.1 Rhodocyclaceae bacterium | reverse complement strand
CCCGCAGCCCGCCAATCGGCACTTGCCAAACAGGTAAAATCAGCCAATTCTTAACCCCCGAAATCGCCCGTTTTTACCTCTTCAAACTGGCTCCATTACGCCGATCATCGGTGGCTCCATTACGGCGGTCAATGACAGGCGGCGAGTCCCTCGCCGCCGTTGAGGTAGAGGCGCCCCACAGCCAGTTGCGCCTCGGCATCGCCCTCGCGCGCCGACTTGATGAGTCTCATTGCCGTTCTGGTAGCCATGGCGCAATTTTCGTAAAGCGGCCCTGACAAGACGGTGTCGCGAAAATTACATCCCCGTCACCGACGCGTCAGGCCATGACGTCTTTCACGGATCGCCGGCATTCGTCGACTTCGGCCGGGAAGCCGCCCGAACTGTTGTAGCGCCGCCACGCTCGCGCCGCGCAAGAAACCGGATGCCGCACCGATTGCGCCGCTTTTTTCCGCGGCGCCGAAACGGCCTGCCTTTGCCCTCTACCTTTCGGCCTGTCCCGTCATCGGGATTCATCTGTTCAATCCATCCGAAAGGTCAACCATGCAAAAGAAATTGATCGCCCTGGCCATCGCCGGCCTGTCCGGCGCCGCCTTCGCTCAATCGAACGTCACCGTCTATGGCATCGCCGACGCCTTCTTCGGTCAGTACAGCACCCAAGGCATCAAGGCCACCGTCGTCGATTCGGGCGGCCTGGCCACTTCCCGTCTCGGCTTCAACGGCACGGAAAATCTCGGCAACGGCCTGAGCGCCATCTTCGGCATCGAATACGGCATCGACTACGCCACGCAGGGCAGCATCGGCGTGATCCCGACCGGCGGCTCGGTCGGCGCGATCACGAATTCCAACGCGGCCGGCGGCCTCGTGGGCTACGCGCGCCAGCAATACGTCGGCCTGAAGGGCGGCTTCGGCCAGGTCACGCTGGGCCGCCAGTATGCGCCCGGCTACCTGGCCGTGGTGCGCAACGATGCGTTCGGCGGCGCCGTCGTGGCCGCGCAGTACGCCATCCTCGCTTCCAGCTTCACCGGCATCGCGATGGTCGACAGCAGCGCTTCCCGCTGGAACAACTCGATCGCCTACGAGTCGCCGCTGATGTCGGGCTTCACGGCCAGGGGCGTCTACAGCTTCGGGCAGACGAACGAGGTCGTGTCGGACACCCTGAACCTGGATGCCGATAAGCGTGCCAGCCTGGCTGTCCAGTATGCCAACGGCCCGCTCAATCTCGACGCCGTCTACTACACGTTCAAGAGCGGCACCACGAAAACGGTGAGCCAAACCACCCAGGACGAGTGGTATCTCGGCGGCTCCTACAACTTCGGCCCGGCCACCCTGAAACTCACGTGGCAGCAAAAGAACGACAAGAGCACCTTTGATAACGACTACTCCGCCTGGAACCTCGGCACCCAGGTTCCCGTCGGCGCTGCCGGGACGGTCGTCGCGGAGTACGTCAAGCTGACCCCGAAGGGCCTCACCGCTTCCACGAAGGATGCGAAGGGCTACTCTCTCGGCTATCTGTACGGCCTGTCCAAGCGCACCACCCTGTACGCCGCCTACACGCACATCACCAACGGCGCCACGGCTGAGGCTTCGTACTACAAGGCCGTCGCCGGCCAATCCAACAATACCTGGGGCCTTGGCGTCGACCACAAGTTCTGATCGATCAGTACCTTCTGCATATGGGACTCCTTCGGAGTCTCTTTGAAGGCCGCCCCTGGCGGCCTTTTTTTTGCGGCGCCCGAATCCTGAGACGGCTTCGAGCGATTCATCCCGGAGATGTCGATGAAGATCCTTGTCGTCGAAGACGAATCCAAGGCCGAAGGATGCCTGCGGCAACGCCTGTCCCAGGCCGGCTTCAGCGTCGAGCTGGCCGGCGACGGAACGCAGGGTCTGCGTCGGGCGCTCGCCGAGCCCTATGACCTGGTCATTCTGGAGGTCGTGCTTCCGGGAATCGACGGCTGGCGGGTGCTGCAGGGTATTCGGCAGGCGGGTAAGGACATGCCCGTGATGTTCCTCAGCGCCCATGCCAGCGTCGACGACCGCGTAAGAGGCCTGGAACTCGGTGCCGACGACTATGTGGCGAGACCGTACGCGTTCTCCGAGCTGCTGGCGCGGGTGCGGACGCTGCTGCGCCGAGGCGGGAAATGCAAGGAACCGGAATGCCTGCAAGCCGCCGATCTGGAACTGGACCTGCTGCGGCGCCGGGCCGCCCGATCCGGCAGGCGGATCGACCTGACGGCGAGGGAATTCTCCCTATTGGGCCTGTTGTTGCGGCGACAGGGCGAAGTCTTGCCGCGATCGTTCATTGCGTCCCAGGTGTGGGGCACGAATTTCGACGGCGATACCAGCATCATCAAGGTCGCCATCCGCCGTCTGCGCGTCAAGGTCGACCGCGACTACGAGCCGAAGCTGATCCATGCGGCGCGCGGTCTCGGCTATGTACTGGAAGCGCGCGAGTGAACTCGGCGAATCGGCCGCACCCTCCCGGGCGCGACCGATGCCATGGTTCTCTGCTCTGCGGTCGCGGCGCGGTCAGCTTCCGCGGGAGTTGCCGAACAGCAACTCGTCGGTACGCCAGACTTCATTGCCCTTCATGATGATCGTGCTGCCGTCCGCCGCTTGCATGGGCTGGCCGTCGTCCATGGAGTATGGCCTTCCGAAGCGGTCCTCCATGCCCATCTTGCCGTCCGGAAAGATATGCACGGTGCCGCCGTCCTTGAGCAGATGGCCGCACGGGAGCACCGTGGCGGACTGCGCGATCTTGCCGACATTGGCCGAACCGTTCGCCAGTTGGGCGAGCCACAAGGCACCGCCGTTCTCGGAATACAGCGCCGGATCGAGGGCCGGTTGGCCCGCCGCCGCGGTACCGGTCGTCCCTGCCGCCGCGCCGTTGGCAAGTTCCAGCAGCCGCACGAAACCGGCGTTCTCGGAGTACTGATCTTCTGCGAAAGCGGCCGTGGCAACGACGCTGGCGACGACGGCGGCAACGGCCGCGGAAACGATGGAATTGCGGGGCTTCATGACGATCTCCTTCATCAGGGTTTGCGTTCTCGGTCGCGTTCCGCCTTGACCGTGATGCCATGTTAGAACCCCGACGCTGTCGCTCGGATGACCCTCCAATTACGATCGCGTAAGTCGGCGCGAATGCCCGCCGCATGGCCTCCGGCAAGGCTTGCGGAATTCCCTCACCCGACGATCTCCAAGACGTAGCCCATGCCCCGGACGGTGTGGATCAACTTGGCTGCGTAATCGTCGTCGATCTTGGCGCGTAGGCGCCGGATGGCGACTTCGATGACGTTCGTATCGCTGTCGAAATTCATGTCCCAGACCTGCGATGCGATCAGCGAGCGGGGAAGGACCTCGCCCTGGCGCCTGAGCAGCAGTTCCAGCAAGGCGAATTCCTTCGCGGTCAGGTCTATCTTCCTGCCGGCGCGCGTCACGCGGCGGCGCTTGAGATCCAGTTCGAGATCGCCGATCCGCAGGAAGTCGGATTCCTTGCTCTTCCCGCCGCGTCGCAGCAGCGTTCGCACTCTGGCCAGCAGTTCCGAGAACGCAAACGGCTTGGTCAGGTAGTCGTCCGCACCCAATTCGAGTCCCTTGACGCGATCGTCCACGTGGTCGCGCGCCGTGAGAAACAGCACCGGCATGTCCTTTCCCGCCTTGCGTATTCCCTGCAGCACCTGCCAGCCGTCGGCGCCCGGCAACATCACGTCCAGCACCGCGAGATCGTAGGCTTCCGTCAACGCGAGATGCAGACCTTCGATGCCGTCGCAGGCCAGGTCGACGACGAAGCCGGCTTCGTTCAATCCTTGCCGGAGATAGGCTCCGGCCTTCGATTCGTCTTCGACAACGAGCAGTTTCATGCGAATCTCCCGGTCACTCTGCACGGCTGATTTTGCGCCAGACGCGGGGCTTCGACATGACGTGACAAAAATGTAATGAAGCGGTCACCCAGACGTCAGTCGTCCGCCCGCAGAGTGCATGGAAGAACATACTTCTGCGCGGCCAAGACGCCAAGAACTACAATCAACGCACGCAGGATTTCGAGCGCGAGGAGAAGCTCGTGCGGAACGATCTGACGCAATTCGAACCGAGCGATCACATGTCGGGTCACGGAGTGGACGACCTGGTGATGGGCAATGAAGTCGAGCCCCTGGCGGCGAAGCTGCAGGCGACGACCGCGAAGTTCGAAGTCTAGGCATGGGCCCGATCGGTCCCATCCACAAGACCGTTCTTCGCCGCCTGATCCCGGCATCCGCGCTGCTTCTGCTGATCGCCGGAACTCTCGCCTACCTGATCGAAAACCGGCGCATCGACGAGTTCGTTTTCGACAAGGCCACCGACGCCGCGCGGCATTTCGACGTGTCGCGAAAGGCGCCGCTGTTTGCCGGCGACCCGGAAACTCACCGAGCGGAACTGGATGGCTTTCTGCAGCAGACGCCGTTTGTCGTAATTCGCATCTATTCGCCCGAGGAAAGACCGCTGATCGAAAGCTGGCGCGATGCGCCCCCCGAGCTGCTCGCGGCGGTGGAAGCCCATCGGCACAGATTCCCGGGCATCGGGCGCCATCATCACAACAAGCTGTGGAGCGGAGACCGCCTCTTCATTCAAACCGTGCTGCCCCTGGCCGACGGCGACGGCGTGTACGGCTATTTCGAGGGCATCTATCGGGTGGCACCGGAACTCGTCGATTCGGGAAGGCACATGGCGCGCGACACGCTGGCCGTCGCCATGCTGGTGGTCGGCTTCAGCGCTCTTGCCCTCTATCCGGTGATCCTGTCGCTCAGCCGCGGCGGCGCGAAGCTGTCGGCAGCCCTGCTCGAGAGCAACATCGAACTGATGCGCGTCCTCGGCAGCGCGATCGCCAAGCGGGATTCCGACACCGACGAACACAACTACCGCGTGGCCCTCTATGCGGTCGGGCTCGCCGAAGCCTTGCGGCGGCCGCGTGAGGAAATCGCGGCGCTGATCGCCGGTGCCTTCTTGCACGACGTCGGCAAGATCGGCGTTCCCGACGGCATCCTGCTGAAGCCCGGCAAGTTGTCCGACGAAGAGTTCGCGATCATGCGGACGCATGTGCGCATCGGCGAGGAAATCGTCACCGAGTCGAAATGGCTGCGCGGCGCCCGCGACGTGGTGGCCAACCACCACGAGAAATTCGACGGCTCGGGCTATCCGCGCGGCCTCAGGGGGAGCGAGATTCCGTTCAATGCGCGCCTGTTTGCGGTCGTCGATGTCTTCGACGCGCTGAGTTCGAAGCGGCCCTACAAGGAAGCGCTCGCGCCGGCCGAGGTCCTGCGCCTGTTGGGCGAAGGGCGCGGCACGCATTTCGATCCCGGGATCCTCGACGTCTTCGCGCCGATGGCGCCCGCCTTGCTCGGCGAGATCGCCGCGGCCGGCAAGCCCGCCCTCAGCCGGCAGCTTGCCGCCGTGGTTCAAAGCTACTTCGGCGTCACGCTGGATGCTCGATTCCAGCCGCTCTGACGCGGCCGCCCTTGCGGATAGGGATTACACAAATGTAATCTGAATGACAGTCGATTGTCGGGTTCGGTCGGACATACTGGACGCGTCTGATGGCAATGGGAGCCGATGAATGAAACTGCATGCTTGGATGGCGATGGCCGGGCTGGCGACCGCAGCCCTTACCGCGGAGGCGGGCCAAACGGTGGACGTGTACAAG
>DAIDAU010000530.1 GCA_027310465.1 Rhodocyclaceae bacterium | reverse complement strand
GTGGGAGGCTACTACGGCGCGCAGGCGGGCCACTTGGGAATCAGCGGCGGCGCGGGAATCGGCACGAGCGACGCAGACGGCTTCAGTTTCATCGCCAACAGCGCCGGCTTCACTTCGTCAGCCGGCCCGGTCCTCGCGACGAGCCTCGGCACGGGCGAACTGGCACTCCGCCGCGTCATGGCGGCGGGCGACGCGATCATGAAGGTCAACGGGGCGGTGACGGTGCTGCCCTATTTCAGCGGCCAGATCGAAGCGGTGGCGGGAAGCTTCACCCTGAGTGCCAGCGGTAACATTACACTAGCGAATGCGGGACAGAGTTACACGCTCGCGAGTTCCGCCTATGGATCGAGCGCGACATTCACAGAAACGCCGCCGTCGACCGCATCCATCACGGCCGGCAATCTGAACCTGACCAGCCAAAGCGGGAACATCGGCATGGTCGGAATCCAAACCGTTTCCGGCGTCGCGAATCTGACGGCAAACGGCGCGGGCGGCATCAGCTTCGCCGATGCGAGCCTCTTCGCCGGCGGCAGCATCAACATGAGCGCACCGAACGGCACTCTTGGCTTCGTCGGTTCTGCCGGCGGCAGCTTCGTTGTAAGCGGTGGCCCAATGACGCTGTCGGCGAGCAATATCAGCCTGACCGGCGGCAACGTCGGCGTCATCGTGCTGAGCGGTGGCGCGCAAACGGTGAGCGCGACCAACAGCATTGTGTTGCAGGCGGGCAATGCCAATTCGGCCTTCAGCCCCAGCTTCTATGGAAGCAGCGCCTACGGCAGCGGCATTGCCGGGGTCAGCATCAGCTCGATTTTCGGCGCCATCGGCGGCGGCTCGGTCGCCCTGGGCTCGGCGAGCACCCAGTCGGTGTCGGCGCAATTCATCGACGTCTACGCTGGCGCCACGGGGCACGACAATGCCGCCGTGATTCAGTCCTACGGCGGCCAGACGATATCGATCACCGGCAGCGCAGGCATGCTCGACATCCGCGGCGGCGGCGACAACAGCAGCGCCGTCTACGGCGGACTAGGCAGCTACAACAATTTCGCCGCAATCAGCCACGGAACCTGGACTTCGCCCACGACCACGGCGGGCACGGGCGACCAGACGGTGAGCGTCGCCGGCGGCGGCCGCATCCGCATCGCGGCGGGCGCGGGAACCGGCGTTAGTGGCTATTACGGCAGCGACTGCGTAGCCGCCGGCTTCAGCGTCGCCGCCTGCAGCGGCAGCAACAACTACGGCGTGCTCGAGAACAGCATAGGTGCCCAGACGATCAATATGAGTTCGACCGGCGCCATCGCCATCACCGGCGGCGCCGCGGGCAGCAAGAACTACGCGAGCATCGGCAGTCGCGGCGCGGGGCTGCAGACCATAGGCGGCTCTCCGGGCATCGGCGTCTACGGCGGGGCAGGGGGAGGCGCATACGTCGGCTCCTACGGGGGCAAGGACTTCACGCTTTCGAACGATGCCGACATCCACTCGGATTCGGGCGCATCGACCATCAATGCCGGCAGCGTGGACATCCAGGGCGGCAGCGCAGCCTACGGCGGCGCGGGCATCAGCTCGAATGCTTTGACGCTCAATGCCACAGGCAACGTCAACCTGGTCGGCGGCAGCACGACGCCGGTCACGGCACTCCTCGCCGCGCCGGCGTACATCGGCCAGGAAAACGCCGGATCGATCACGCTCAATATCGGCGGCTCGCTGAACGCGACGGGCAACAATTCCGGCGTTTTGATCGGCACGCGCTTCGGGGCGACGAATACGGCCATCAACGCGAACGGGAGCATCGCATTCGCCCCCGGCACTACGCCTGGCTCGGTCGCAATCGGCTCGTTCCCCGGCCTCGGCGGCTCGTTGGCGCTGAGTGCCGCGAGCGGCAGCATTTCGCTCGCCGATGCCAAGATCGGTACCGGCTCGACCGGAACGGCCACGACCAGCCTGACGGCCGCCGGCTCGATCACGCAAAGCGGGACTGGCCGCACGAACACCGACCAGCAGACGATGAGCTCGAGCGCGGGGAGCATCAACATGCCAGGTGAAAACCGCGCGACCAACGTCACGGCGAACGGGTACGGCGGCGTCATCTATTACAGCGATGCGCCGACGACCCACATCTCCGCCAGCGCCGCGAACGGCAACATACTCGTCCAATACGATCCGCTCGGCAGCGGGAGCAGCAGCCTAGCGCTCGGGACGCTCAATGCGCCCACCGGAAGCGTCACCGTCACGGCGCGCGGGGCGATACTCGATGACAACGCGACCGGTACCGTGAACGTCACCGCGAGCAGCGCGAACTTTACCAGTGTCTACGGCGGAGCATCCGGCGGCCTCGCGGTCAGCAGCGACACCGCCGTGACCGGCGCGCTCGGGGCAAGCGTATCTTCCGGTGCGAGCTACGGCGGCATACGCATCGCCAACTACGGCGGGGCGCCGTCGAGTTTGACGCTCACCGACAATGCCGCCTCCGGAGCCAAGATCAGCTTTTTCAACTCCGCCGATATCACGAACAGCACCGGCTACGCCTTGAAGACGGCGTATGGCGGCGATCTCAACCTGCAGTCGGGAGGCAACCTGACCTACACCGGCGGCAGACTTGCTACCCCCAGCGGCAATGCAACGGTGGGTGCGGCCGGGAACCTCAGCGTCACGGGCGCGATGTCGACCCCGGCCAACGTCAACCTGCTGCTGTCGGCGGGCACGGCACTTAGCGTCAGCGGCAGCGTCAGCACCAGCGGCACCGGCAGCATGACGCTCGCTTCCCCGAGCGCGAGCATCAGCGGCACGCTCAGCGGCGGCACCGACGTGAATGCGAACACCGCGACGCTCAACCTCGGCAGCGGCGCGTCGGTGAACGCTGGGCGCGACGTCATAGTCAATGGCGGCTCCGTCTCAGCGGCGAATGGCAAAGTGAGTGCCGGGCGTGACGCGAATTTCACGCTGGCGGCGGACCTGCGCCTTAACGACGGCTCGAGCGTGACTGGGGGCAACGACATCTGGCTGACGTTGAACGGCGTTACGTCGACGCTGTATCTCAACGAGGTGTCCGGAAGGCCGGCGTCCTATCTCTGGGCCAAGGCGCCCAGCACGATCCATTTGAGCTACACCTCCCGTACTTCGGGCGGCTTAGTCGTCGAC
>DAIDAU010000527.1 GCA_027310465.1 Rhodocyclaceae bacterium | reverse complement strand
ATGGGATATGGCTTCGAAGGAAACGAGACCGAGCACTGCCGCGGCGATCAGTCGGTTGCGAAATAAGTTGCGAAGATTCACCTGGCAGCCCTTATGAAATGTTTTGACTCTTGTCGGAAAACTGTTGCATCGAACAGAAATAGTGTTATGGTTTGCACGCGTCCGAACCACATGCGCCAACAACGAATCAGCAAGCGTTGTGCCAAATGTTTCGAGTCGGATGAGCAGCGCGGAACTCGAGTACTGAGCGCAAGTTGGCGAGTGACGCGTGCAGTTGGATGGCAATCCGACTGTTGAAAAATTGCACAGGTGTCATCGTGTGCAACAAGTTGAATCACACAAAAAAAAGATCAAAGGGACTGGAGTGAGACAAAATGTGCTTGATCGAAGCAGCGGCGCGCGAGCATTGCGAGCGCGTCCACAAGGCAAGAGAAGTCTTCTTTGGCAGCGGAGAGGCACCTGCTAAGCTCCTCGACACGACGGTACTGCGCTCATGGGAGCGTTGCCGGGACTGGGGGCTGAGTCCATCTGAGGCGATTGAGGTCGAGGTCGCGGGCTCCGCAGTGCTCAACGAGCAGCGCGAGCGCAACCGTAACCTGCTGGCCCTCGCTGCACCGACCATGGAGTACGTGTACGAGCAGATCCGCGATTCGGGCAGCATGGTGCTGCTGGCCGACGCGAACGGCCTGCTGCTCCATGCGATCGGCGACGCGGAGTTCGTCGACCGTGCCGGGCGGGTCGCGTTGCAGCCCGGCGTATCCTGGGAAGAGATGCTTCGCGGCACCAATGCCATCGGTACGGCCTTGGTCGAGGAGCGGTCGGTCGAAGTGTACGGCGCCGAGCACTTCCTCGAACGCAACGGCTTCCTAACTTGTAGTGCCGTGCCGCTCTTCGATTCGCAAGGGCGTCTCGTCGGCGTTCTCGACATCTCGGGAGATCACCGCGCCTATCAGCTCCATACCATGGGCTTGGTGCGCATGTCGGCGCGGATCATGGAGAAGGATCTGTTCAAGTCGGAACACGCAGGCGACATCCTGTTCGGCTTCCACTCCCGTCGCGAATGTCTCGAAGGTCTCGGCGAAGGCGTGATTGCCGTGTCCCCCGATGGCCGCGTGCAAGCGATCAACCAGGCCGGTCTCGATCTGCTTGGCGTGCAACGGCGTGAGGCGGTGCAACGCGATTTCTCGGTGCTGTTCGAGACTTCGCTGGGCGAACTCGCCGACCGTTTCCGGCGCAGTCCGAATGCCGGGGGCATTGCTTCCAACTTGGAAGGCCAGCAGTTCCATGTCAGGCTGAGCGGCAAGCTGCCCGGGGCGACCAGCGTCGGCGGCGTGGTCGTGGATTCCCAAGCGCGGCGCGGCCGTGCCTGCGGCGGTGCGGCAAACGATCGCCCGGCTTCCGAACTGACGCTGGATACGCTGTGCACCGGTGATCCGCAGTTGCGAGTGGCGGTGGACAAGGCGCGCCGCGTCCTCGGACGCGACATTCCCATTCTCGTTGAGGGTGAATCCGGAGCCGGCAAGGAATTGTTCGCCAAGGCGTTCCACAACAGCGGCGCGCGCCGGGAGGGGCCGTTTGTCGCCCTCAACTGCGCGGCGATTCCCGAGGCCTTGATCGAGTCCGAGCTGTTCGGCTACCTCGGCGGCGCCTTCACCGGGGCGCGCAAGGAAGGCGCGATGGGCAAGATCCAGCAAGCCCACGGCGGCACGCTGTTCCTCGACGAAATCGGCGACATGCCGCTGAACCTTCAGGCGCGACTGCTGCGGGTGCTGCAGGAGCGGACGGTGACGCCCCTGGGCAGCAGCAAGGCGATCCCGGTGGATATCTCGCTGGTGTGCGCTACGCACCGCCGGCTCAAGGAAGAGATCGTCCGCGGCAACTTCCGCACCGACCTCTACTATCGCCTGAACGGTCTCAGTGTGACGCTGCCGGCCTTGCGCGAGCGCACCGATTTACGCGAACTGGTGGACAAGCTGATCTGTGCCGAAGCCGGCCAGGACAGCGGCATTACGGTCTCCGAGGGCGCCATGCGCGCCTTCGAGCGCTACCCGTGGCCGGGCAACATCCGTCAGCTCAGCAACGTGCTGCGCGTCGCCATCGCGCTCCTCAGCGACGAATCGGTGATCAGCGAATGGCATCTGCCGGAAGATCTGGCCGAGGTCGGCTGCGATATGGCTGCGCCACAGGCAACCGAGCGGTGGGGCAGCGGCGACTTGCCGACCAGCCTTGACGAGATCGAGCAAGCGGCTATCCAGCGGATAGTGGATCTGGAAGGAGGAAACATCTCTGCTGCCGCGCGCAAGCTGGGTATCAGCCGCAACACGGTTTATCGCAAGATCGGTCGTCTTTGAGAGTTGTCCCGCTCCGAAGGGGCGGGAGCGCGGCGCGGGCGGACGCGCTGCCCCTATATGCCGGATCAGGAATATCTTGACAGTATGCGTTTTTGCGCATACTGTACAAGTATTCCCGATCAGGCATACCACCATGATTTCCACCATCACCACGAAAGGCCAGCTCGGCCCGCTGCTGGTACAGCTGCGCCGCGCACTCGGCCTGTCGCAGGCGGCGCTGGGCAACAAGCTCGGGCTTTCGCAGGAGCGCATCTCGCGCATCGAGCGCTACCCGGAGAGGATGACCGTCGATCAGCTGCTGACGGTGCTGATGACGCTCGATGCGGGACTCTGCGTGGCCGGGAGGGACGAGCTGCATGGCCAGGCTCGCATCGAGGCAGCGGGCGCGGCAAAGGGCAAGGGAGCCAAAGGCAAGCGCGCCGTGCCCCGCGAGGAGTGGTAGGCGATGGCGGGCCGTCCCTCCCGCAGCAAGGCGCTCGGCGTATGGATGAACGGCGAGCGGGTGGGCACATGGGCGGTGAGCGCGCGCGGCGGCGACAGCTTTGCGTACGATGAGGCCTGGCTCGCCAGCCCGAACGTCCGGCCGTTGTCCCTGTCCTTGCCTCTCGTCCGAGGCACCGATGCGTTTCGCGGATCGGTCGTCGAAGCCTATTTCGCCAACCCGCTCCCCGACAGCCGGACGATCCTCGAGCGCGTCGCCCGCCGCTACGGCGTAAGCGCCGAGCCGTTCGCGCTTCTCGCAGTCATCGGCCGCGATTGCGTCGGCGCCGCCCAACTGCTGCCGGCGGACAGCCCGCCGCCCGACGTACGGCGCATCGAGGCGACGTCCGTCGGCGAAGCCGAAGTGGCCGACTTGCTGACTCGCGCGACGAGCACGGCGCTGCCGTTCGACGACGGCGACGACCTGCGCATTTCGCTGGCCGGCGCGCAGGAAAAGACGGCGCTGCTCTGGCATCGCGGCCGCTGGTGCGTTCCGCACGGCGCCACCCCCACCACGCATATCCTGAAGCTGCCGTTGGGCCGCGTGGGCGCGGTGCAGGCGGACTTCTCGACCTCGGTGGAGAACGAGTGGCTGTGCAGCCGGATCTTCGAGGCGTTCGGCCTGCCGGTGCCGCCGTGTGGGATGGCGAGGTTCGGGCCGCACAAGGCGCTGGTCGTGGAGCGATTCGACCGGCGGCGCCTTTCCGGCTGGATTGCCCGGTTGCCGCAAGAGGACATGTGCCAGGCGCTGGGCCTGCCGCCCGAACGCAGATATGAAGCGCACGGCGGACCGGGAATGAGGGACATCCTCGATCTGCTGCGCGGCAGCGCCGCAGCCGAGAAGGACCGTGCCCTGTTTCTCAAGGCCCAGCTCGTCTTCTGGCTGCTGGGCGCGCCCGACGGCCATGCGAAGAACTTCAGCCTGGCGTTGGAGCGAGGCGGACGCTTCCGCTTGACGCCGTTCTACGACGTCATGTCGGCTTGGCCGGCGATCGGCAAGGGCCCGAATCGGTTCGACGCCAGGAGGCTCAAGCTCGCCATGGCGGTCGCCGGCAAGAACCGGCATCACCTGATCGGCCAGATCCGGCGCCGGCATTGGAACGAGACGGCCAAGCGCAATGCCCTCGGTCCTGATTTCGAGGCCGTGATCCGGGACATCCTTGCGGCCGTGCCCGCCGTGCTCGCGCAGGTGGCCGATTCGCTGCCTCCCGGCTTTCCGGACGCCGTCGGCAGCCCGATACTCGACGGGCTTTCCGGGCAGGCCAAGCTTCTGGCCGACATGCCGCCGAGCTAGTCTTACCGTTCCTTTCGCGCGAGGCGGCGGCCATGCCCTCGGCCTGCGCGCTGCGCCGATTCACCCGTCGTCATCGTCATCCAGCGACTCCGCCTCGTAACGCTCGGGATAGAAGGTGCTCAGCACCTCGCTGGCGGCTTTGTCGATCGCCATCACGCAGACGAGCGAGTCGCCCGCCGGCTCGACGCAATTGTCTGCGGCGTCCCTGGCGAAGGCCAGCGCCTCCAGCCGCGTGCCGAAGCGGCCGAGAACGACCGCCCCTCGCTTCCTGTACTTGCCCGTCACTTCGAAAATCCTGTTCGGCATCGAATCCTCCGTCGATGGCCGTCATGCTACCGAACCGGGGATGCTGCGGCGATGTGTCACGAACTGACACAAGTCTCCCCGAAACGCCGCGATTCGATTGCCTGCGGCCCCTCGTCCTGAGTTCAATGGGCGCCTGCGAGTCCTCAACGACCGTCTATAAATTCGAGGAGGGGATCATGGCCAAGGACTATCGCTGCACGTCGCGGCTCGACCATCACGTCGTCTGGTGGGACGCCAGCCGCACGCCGGAGCTGGAGGCGTTCGGCGCGCCGGTGCGCTTCACCGTCGACGGCAGGGACGCCGAAGCGCCCGCCGGCGCCTCGCTGCTGAATGCGCTGGTCGCCGCCGGCGTGTATGTGCCGCACCTGTGCACGCATCCCGACATCCCGCCGGCCTGCCGGCGCGGCGAGGGCGGCGGCTGCAACCTCTGCGCCATCGAGACCTCCGAGCGGCCGAACAAGGTCAGCCACGCCTGCAAGCTGGAGATCAAGGAAGGCATGGCGATCCGCACGAACCTGCCGCTGATCCGCATCGCGCGGCAGGCGGCGCTGGCCAAGATCCTCGCCAATCATCCGCATGTCTGCCTCACCTGCGACAAGCGCAACGCGTGCGACCGCAGCGCATGCGCCTACGGACACGCGCCGGAAGTCCGTTGCTGTTCGCAGTTCGAGACGTGCGAGCTTCACAAGGTGGCGGACTTCGTCGGCATCCGCGACAACACGCCGGCCTACGCGTCGCTCGGCCTGCCGGTGATCCGCGACGAGCCGCTGTTCGACCGCGACTACAACCTCTGCATCGACTGCCGGCGCTGCCTGACCGTCTGCAACGACATCCGCGGCGTCGGCTGCCTGGAGATCAAGAGCGCGGAGACGCCCACGGGGCCGCGCACCTGGGTCGGCACCATCAAGCCGACGCTGCTCGAATCCGGCTGCAAGTTCTGCCGTTCCTGCGTCGCCGTCTGCCCGACCGGCGCGCTGAAGAACCGCACGCTCGATCCGGCGCAGCGGCTCGACACGGTGCCCTGCAAGGCCGCCTGCCCCGCAGGCATCGACGTTTCCCGCTATGTGCAGCTCGCCGCGGAAGGCAAGTACGGCGAGGCGATCGCCGTGGTGCGCGAGAAGCTCCCCTTCCCGGGCATGCTGGGGCGCGCGTGCTTCGCGATGTGCGAGTCGGCGTGCCTGCGCGGCCAGCTCGACGACCCGCTGTCGATCCGCGGCCTGAAGCGCGTGGCCGACGACAACGACACCGGACTGTGGCGCCGGTACTCGAAGCAGCTGCCGCCGAGCGGCAAGCGCGCCGCGATCATCGGCGCCGGCCCTGCGGGACTGACCGCCGCGTGGTACCTGGCGAAGAAGGGCCACGCCGTCACGGTGTTCGACGCGCATCCCAAGGGCGGCGGCACGGCGCGCTACGGCATCCCCTCCTATCGGCTGCCGCCCGAGGTGGTGGACCGCGAGGTCGGCGAGGTCGAGAAGCTCGGCGTCGAATTCGAATTCAGCAGGACGATCGAGAGCCTCGATGCGCTGTTCGCGCAAGGCTTCGACGCGATCTTCATCGGCATCGGCTGCCAGGGCGGCGACCTCCTGCGCGTGCCGGGCGACGACCTGCCCGGCATCGTCGATAGTCCCACCTATCTGCGCGCCATCGCCATGGGGCTCGTCAATATGCCGGGCAGCGGCATCGACACCGGCAGGAAGGTCGCGGTGATCGGCGGCGGCAACGTCGCGGCGGATAACGCGCGTTCGTCGCGCCGCTTCGGCGCCGAGGTCGACATGATCTACCGGCGCACCGCGGCGGAGATGCCGCTGCACAAGGCCGAGCTCGACGGCTGCCTGGAGGAAGGCGTCAACGTGCGCTACCTGCTGGCGCCGAAGCGCATCGAGCCGGGCAGCGACGGCCATCGCCTGGCGATCACCTACATGCGCATGGTGCTCGGCGCGCCCGACGCCTCGGGCCGCCGCCAGCCCATCGACACCGGCGAGGAAATCACCGAGGGCGTCGACCTGGTCGTCGCCGCGGTCGGCCAGCACACGCCGCGCTTCGACGGCTTCGACGTGCAGACCGACGCCAAGGGCCGCGTCATCGTGCGC
>DAIDAU010000494.1 GCA_027310465.1 Rhodocyclaceae bacterium | reverse complement strand
GTTGTAGAGCCCGCCGGCGGGCGCCTTCTTGACGATGGACTCGAGGTCGAGCTTCTCGTACTCGGTGCCCTTGATCAGGTTGTTGAGGTTGGTGACGTAGGCCTGGTGGTGCTTGCCGTAATGGTATTCGAGCGTTTCCTTCGACATATGGGGCGCGAGCGCGTCCATGGCGAAGGGCAACGGGGGGAGCGTATGTTCCATCTTTTTTTCTCCTGAGCGTGAGTTGGGGTGTCCGAGAATATTAGTCGGGAATCGACTTGATGACAACCGCTTCGCCGCCGCCCTTGGCGAAGCGCAGCGACAAGACCTCGTTGTCTTCGAGGCTTGCGCCGTCGCGCACCAGTTTGCCGTCGGCATGGCGCACGATGCTGTAGCCGCGGCCGAGCGTCGCCTGCGGACTCAAGGCCTTGAGCGCGGCGGCCAGGGTCTCCAGGCGGTTGCGCCGCGCGGCGATCAGCGCCTCGGCGGCGTGCTGCAGGTCGCGTGCCGCATGCGCCGCGCGATTGCGCGCGGGCTCGGTGGTCGGACGCCGCCGCGACAATCGCAAGCGCATCGCGGCGATGTCCGCGGCGCGGCGATGCGCGAGCGCCGCGCCGCTCGCGGCCAGTCGCGCCGCAAACGCGGACAGCCGCTGGCGCGCCTGCGCGAGGCGCTGCGCCGGATGGACGAGGCGATGCGCGAGCAGGTCGACCGCCTGCATGCGACGTTCGAGGCGCTGCCGCAGCGTGCGGCGCAAGGCCAGGCCGAGGGCCGCCGCTTCCTCGGCGGCGGCGTGCCAGCCGGCGCTGGCGAGTTCCGCGGCGGCGGTCGGCGTCGCGGCGCGCAAGTCGGCCGCCATGTCGGCGATGGTGACGTCGGTTTCGTGGCCGATGCCGGCGACGACCGGGATCGGGCAGGCGCGGATGGCGCGCGCCAGCGCCTCGTCGTTGAACGCCCAGAGGTCCTCGAGACTGCCGCCGCCGCGGGCGAGCAGCAGCACGTCGCATTCGCCGCGCCGGCCGGCGGTCGCGACGGCGGCGGCGATCTGCGCGGCCGCGCCCTCGCCCTGCACCGGCGTCGGATAGAGAATGACGGGAACATGCGGCGCGCGCCGGCCGAGGGCGACCAGGACGTCATGCAGCGCGGCCGCCTTCGGCGAGGTGACGATGCCGATGCAGCGCGGAAAGCGCGGGAGTGCGCGCTTGCCCGAGGCGTCGAACAGGCCCTGCGCCGCGAGCTTCTCGCGCAGTTGGACGAAGGCTTCGTAGAGCTTGCCGAGGCCGGCGCGCCGCATCGTCTCGACGTTGAGCTGGAATTCGCCGCGCGGCTCGTAGAGCGAGGCGAGCACCTGCGCCTCCGCCTGCTGTCCGTTCTCGAGGCGCCACGGCAGGAGCTGCGCGCGGTTGCGGAACATCACGCAGCGCACCTGCGCCGCGTCGTCCTTCAGCGAGAAGTAGACGTGGCCGGAGGGCGCCCGGGTGAGATTGGAGACTTCGCCGGTCACCCACAGCAAAGGCAGGCGCTGCTCGATGGCGCTGCGCGCCAGCCGGTTGAGTTCGGAAACCGTGAGAAGGGGGGGCGCCAAAACGGCCTCTGCGACTGGCTTTGCGAGGCTGTGGATTCTACATGATCCACAGGACGGGCCTTTCCGGGCGGCCGGGACGCAAGATCGGCCTTGCCGCTGGGTGGATGCCTTAAATGGTTGATTGTTATACATAAAAAGTTGCGCAAAATTGCGGCAACCGCTGGAAGCTCCTTTGCGGAGGCCGGCTTAGGGGATGCCGAGGCAAGGGATTCACAGACTTTTCCACAGTTTTTGTGGATAAGGCGCGGCAATGGTTTCCATTAGGCTTCCACGGTCTATGTCCAACGAATTGGTGCCGCTGCGGATTCCCGTGCTGATGGGCTTTTTCCGGGAAGTCCTGGAAAGCAGCCTGATCGAGCGCGGCGCCGCGCAAGGTCTCGAACTGATCGGCCACCCCGACGAATTCTGGCGCGCGGTGCCGGCGGCGGAGCTCAAGCGCATGGCCGAAGGCGGCAACGCCAACGCGCAGGCGGAACTGGCGTGGCGGCTCGCGGCCGGCGAGGGCGTCGGCAAGTCCTACGCGCAGGCCGTCAAGTGGGCGTCGCAGAGCGCGGAGAAGTCCTGCCCCGCCGGCGAAGCGGTGCTCGGCTGGCTGCTCTACCAGGGCTTCGGCTTGCCGAAGGACTACGGCGAGGCGACGCGGCTGTTCGAGCGCGCCGCGCAGCGCGAGGATGCGCGCGGCATGACCTGGCTCGCGCTGTGTCTGCTGCGCGGACACGGCGTGAACCGCGACGCCGGGCGCGCAGTCGCGCTGCTCGCCAAGGCGGCGGGGCGCCAGTCGTTTCTCGCGCAGTACTGGCTGGGCCGGCTCTACTACACCGGCCAGCAGGTGGCGCGCGATTTCGACGCCGCCGCGCGCTGGTTCCAGCAGGCCGCGGCGCAGGGCTTCGCGCCGGCGAAGGATCTGCTGGCGCGCTGCCATTTCTTCGGCCGCGGCGTCGCGCAAGACCCCGCGGCGGCGGTACGCTGGTGGCGCGCGGCGGCGGAAAGCGACGAGGGCGCGGCGATGTTCTGCCTCGGCATGTGCCTGTATGCGGGCGTCGGCGCGCCGGCCGACCAGGCCGAGGCGGTGACGTGGTTCCGCGCCGCGGCGCGCAAGCAGATCGCAGGCGCGATGTTCCTCCTCGGCCAGTGCTACACCTTCGGCTTCGGCGTCACGCGCGATCCCGAGGCGGGCATCGGCTGGTATGCGCGTGCCGCCGAGCGCGGCAACCGCGAGGCGGAGTTCGAACTCGGCGTCGCTTGCGCCGCGGGCCAGCGCGCCGCCGGGCCGGACATGGAGGAAGCGCTGCGCTGGTGGCGCTCCGCCGCGCGCCAGGGCCATCCGCGCGCGCAGATCAAGCTCGGCCATTGCTACCGCTGGGGCGAAGGCGTGGCGCAGAACGCGGCGCTGGCGGTGTCGTGGTACCGCCGCGCCGCGGAAGGCGGCGAGCCGCAGGCGCACGTCTGGCTCGGCGAGTGCCACGAGCATGGCGAAGGCGTGGCCGTCGATGCGATCGCGGCGCTCGGCCATTACCGCGCCGCGGCCGTCGCCGGCGATCCGCACGGCATGACCGAACTGGGACGCTGCCATCTGCACGGCATCGGCGTGCGCGCCGACGTCGCGCGCGGCGAGGAACTGCTGCGTGCCGCCACCGAGGCCGGCTGGCCTTCGGCGCTGGGCGAGCTCGAACGCTACTGGTTCGCGCAGGGCGAGCGCCTGTTCGCAGAACGCGACGATGCCGAGCGCGTCGCGCAGGCGCTGCCCTGCTACCGCAAGGCCGCGGATCTCGGCCACCGGCGCGCCGCCTACATGCTCGGCGAGTGCTATCGCAGCGGCACCGGCACCCGGCCCGATTTCGCCGAGGCGCTGCGCTGGTATCGCAAGGCGGCGTCGCTGTTCGATGCCAAGCTCGCGCTCGGCGACATGTACTACTTCGGTCAGGGCGTGGCGCGCAACGCCCGCGAGGCCTTCCGCTGGTACGAGCAGGCGGTGGCGCAGCACGAGGACGCCTATGCCATGTACAACCTGGGTTTCTGCCTGCTGCACGGCCACGGCACCAAGCGCGAGCCGCGCCTGGCGGCGCGCTGGCTGCGGCGCGCGGCGCTGATGGGTGAGGTCAATGCGCAATACGAGCTGGGCTGCGCCTACTACGCGGGCAGCGGCGTCACGAAGAACCTCAGGCTGGCGATGAAGTGGCAGCGCATGGCGGCGGGATACGGACACGAGGAGGCGCGGGCGTTTTTGGAACGCGTTGGGAAAGGAGCGTTGCTGAATTAGTGTCGGTGTTTGGCAGCGTGCTCGTGCCGACGGGGTGGTCCGCTGCGCTCCATGTCCCCCGGCGGACAAGAGCGATAGGGCGTCCGCCTCCTCCTGGGGGACACGAAGCGGCGACGACCCCCCGTCGCCCTTGGCGGGTTAAATGCCGAATCCCGTCGCCGGAATATCAACCATCGTCCCTTCGACTTCTGCCTTCGCCGCAGCAATCTGCAGATCGATCTGCACCGCCATTTCCTCCAGCAAATCGCGGCCCTGGCGGCGCGCAACGTTGGCAGCGGCGAACAACTCGTAGAGCTTCGAGCCGTAGAGGCGGTTGAGCTCGGCTTCGATCTCGGCGACGCGGCGGCGCACCGAAGCGACTTGCGCCATGAGATCGGAGGAGGGCGCGTCCGAAGATTTCCGCGAGGGCTTGCGGCCCTGGCCTTCCTGCCACAGCGAGAGGATCTCGCGCAGGCCCGCCTCGTCGCCGCTGCGGTAGGCACGGTTGGCTTCGGTCATCAGCTGCGTGCGCCAGGCGCGCTCCTCTTCGTCCTTGGCGCGGTCGGGATGGATCTTCTGCGCGAGGTGGCGATAGAGCTTCTTGACGTCGGCGCTGGGCTTGAAGGCCGGCGCCTCGTCGCGGCCGAGCCGGGTGAAGCGTTCGTTGTCGCGCTGCGACTGCTCGGCTTGCGCCTGGGCGTGCTCGGCCTGGCGGCGCGCCTCGGCGTTGTCCGGTTCGCGCTCGGCGCGCCGTTGGGCGAGTTCCGCCTGGAGGCGGTCGAGCTCGGCCAGGCGGGCGCCGACGAGGTCGGCGTAGCGGCGCGTGAACTCGGCGATCTCGGCTTGCGCGGTGGCGAGCTCGAGTTCGAGTTCGGAGAGTTCCTGCGTCAGCAGTTCGAGTTCGGCGCGCAGCCGCGCGATGGCGTCGAGGACCGTCAGCGCGCCGCGGCCGAGCGGCACGGCAGCGCCGCCGAGCAGCAGCGTGCGCCGCGCGCCGGGCCAGGCGGCGCGGGCGTCTTCGGGCAGGCGTTCGGGCTGGACCAGCGCCGCCCAGTCGGTCGGCGTCGCCAGCGATCGCGCCATCGCGAGCGGCAGGATGCGCACCGGAAACAGGCGCTCGATGCCGGACGGCCAGGC
>DAIDAU010000474.1 GCA_027310465.1 Rhodocyclaceae bacterium | reverse complement strand
GTTGTAGATGCTCTGCGCCGATACGCCGACGGGCTTGCCGAATTCCGCCGCCGACAAGCCGAGGCGCTTGCGCTGCGCCGCGAGGCTACGGGCGCTGTAGCGGACCTTGGCGCTGCCGTTCACCGTTTCGATCGGCGCTGCGCCGTCTTCCGCCGCGGCGGCGCCGTTGATGCGGCGCGCCGCTCGCGCCGAACCGCGATTCGCTTGCGCGAGCTGGCGTTCCAGATCGTCCACGCGCCGCTTGAGACTCGCGATCTCGGAGCGATACCGCGCGGAATTCTTCTTGAGATTTTCGGTTTCCGTGCGCAATTCCTTGCGCGCCAGGCGAGAGATTTCCTGTTTGAGCGTCGACGTGAGATTTGGCATGGTCGTTTTCTCGCAGAGCAGTGGTGGAGTGGCCGATTCTGCCGCCGCGCCAAACGCCTATCAAGGACTGTCGCGTCAAGGGTATTGCAAACTTTTTACTTGCCGTAGCGGATGCGATAGATGGCGCCGGCATGATCGTCGGAAACCAGCAGCGAGCCGTCGGGCAGCACCAGCACGTCGGCCGGCCGGCCCCATGCCTTCTCGCCTTGCAGCCAGCCGCCGGCGAAAGTTGTGTAGGAAACCGGCTTGTCGCCCGCGAGCTTCACGACGCTGACGCGATAGCCGATCTTGTGCGAGCGGTTCCACGAACCGTGCTCGGCGATGAAAATCGCGTTGCGATATTCGGCGGGAAATTGCGCACCGGTGTAGAAGCGCATGCCGAGCGCCGCGACGTGCGGGCCGAGGTTCTGCGCCGGCGCGACGAATTCCTTGCACGCATGGCGAGTGCCGAATTCGGGATCGGCGAGGGTGCCGCCATGGCAGTAGGGATAACCGAAGTGCATGCCGGCCTGCGGCGCGCGATTGAGCTCGTCGGGCGGCTGGTCGTCGCCGAGCCAGTCGCGGCCGTTGTCGGTGAACCAGAGTTCGTGCGTCGCGGGATGCCAGTCGAAGCCGACGCTGTTGCGGATGCCGCGCGCGAAGGTTTCGAGCTGCGAGCCGTCGGGCTTCATGCGCATGATCACGGCGTAGCGGCCGGGATTCGGCTCGCAGATGTTGCACGGCGCGCCGACGGGCACGTAGAGGAAGCCGTCGGGCCCGAAGGTGATGAACTTCCAGCCGTGCGCCGTTTCGGACGAAAAATCGTCGCGCACCGTCGCGGGCTTGGGCGGATCGTCGAGCCGCTTCACGATGTCGTCGAAGCGCAGGATGCGGTCGACCGCCGAGACGTAGAGGCTGCCGTCGTGGAAGGCGACGCCCACCGGCAGCTTGAGGCCGCGCGCGATCACGTGCAGCTTGCCGGCGCGATAGTCGCGATCGAGTTCGAGCGCATGGACTTTTCCTTCGGCCATCGAGCCGACGAACAGCACGTGATCGCCGAGCGCCATCTCGCGCGCGTTGGGCACGCGGGCCAGCAGCTCGATGCGGAAGTGGGGCGGCAGTTTGATCTCGTCGAGCGGAAGATCGGCGGCCATGGCGCTGGCCGCGAACAAGGTGACGAACAGGCAATGCGCTAGGCGTGACAGCATCGCGGGAACTCCTCGGTCCGGACAGGATTTCGCGGCGGTCGCCGCGCTCCAGTTCTAGCAGGCGCCGGCGATCGCCGGCAAATTCCGCCGCGGCGCGTTCGGCCGGTGATCCGCCGGGAAGCAGGAACCGCCAAACGCTCGGCACGTCAACCCGAATGCCAATGTCGGCAATGGAGACTCGAGCATGGATGCGGAAATCGTCAAGGCCTGGCAGTGCATCGGCTGCGGCAAGATCGAGGCGCCGCAGACCTGCGTCGGCGTCTGCCAGGACCGGCGGGTGAAGTTCGTCTATGCGGCACAGCACGCGGCGATCGTGGCCGAACTGCAGACGCGGCTGCAGGCCCTGGAAAAGCTGGCGCGCCAGATCGCCTACACGACGCCGCGCGACGGCCAGTGGGAGCGCTCGTACCGCGCGCTGGGCGAACGCGCGCGCCGCATCCTGGCGGAGGGAGCGGCGGAAGAGGGCGCGTCGCCGTGACTTCGTGCGCCGCGGCGCCCCTACCAGTTGCAGGCGCGCGGCAGCGCCTTGGTGCGGCTGTCCAGGGTTTCCAGCGTCGAGTCCAGCACCTTGACCACGCCCACGAGGTTCTTGCCTTCCAGGCGGGACTTCTCGAACGCGTCGTAGTCGGCCGGATCCTGGCGGGCGACGATGTAGTTCACGCGATCGGTCGCCATCGCCTTGGCCTGGGCGATCGCCTTCTCGAGGTCGACGATGGCGCCGAGGGCTTTGAGGCCGTCGTGCGCCTTCAAGGCATGGCGGCCGTCCGCCACGATGGATTGGGCTTCCTTGATCCGGTCCTGGAACTCGGCATTGCTCCATTTCGCGGTGGTGCCGCCGCCCTTGCGCAAGGCGGCGAGCGAGTCGCCGACGTCGTCGAAAAGATCGGCGGTTTCGCGGTCGAGCGCGGCGGCGTGCAGGGCGTCATAGCATTCGGCGTCCAGGTATCCGCGCACCTCGTAGGCGAATAGCGCCACCACGATCAGCAGCAGCGCCACGGCGGCCGGTATCGACGCCTTCGAATCGAGCATCATGTCGAGCGCCTCCGAGAGCCGGCCTGCGTGCGAGGGCGAGCGGTTGGGCAGAGCGTGCGCCATGAGTCGGGAACTCCCATGTCCGGAGCCTGACTTCGTTAACGGCACATTTTGCGACGAGTTGAGCGCCGCCGGGCGGGGTCACGCGCCGGGCTTGATTTCCTTGAGCAGCGCGTCCCAGTTGATGTTGGTCTGGGTGCGCTCGATCTCGAGGCTGTTGCAGTAGCCGACCCATTCCTTGCGGCCCATGGCCTGCGCGGCGGGGATGGCGGCGCGGCCGAATTCGGTGCAGGCGATCGGGTCCCAGCCGTTGTGCGCGATCGCCCAGACCGTGCGGAACACCATGTTGACCAGGTGCGTGTCGGCCTTGTCGCTGCTGATCAGGCGGTGACGGTGCCCTTCCATGTAGAACGTCAGCTCGTCGAGCGTGACGCCGGTCGCGAGCATGTGCAGCGAATCGCACATGAAGCCGGTGGCGGCCGGCTCCTGGGCCATGGCGGCGGAGAAGAACAGCGAACGCAGCGGATCGTCGACATGCTTGACGATGGCCTTGACGCCGTCGATGCGGATCTTCTTCGCCACGGCATAGAGCGTTTCCAGCAGCAGCAGGTACTTGTTGTTCACGCCGGCCTCGCTTCCGGTGAGGATCGAGCCGCCAGGATACGCCAAGCGGGCGTCGGTATACTGCGGCGGATGCGCCGACAAGAATCGACAAGATGACCGGATCGCCGCTCGACCTGCTGGCCCAGTACTGGTACGCGTGGACCGTCGGCGCGCTGCTGGCCGCGATCGCGCTCGGCTTCATGCTGCGCTTCGTGCTGCCCGCGGTGCGGCTGGGCGTCGAGCTCGGCGACGCCATCGAGGCGCTCAAGGTGATCCGCGAGACGCGCGCCGACGGCAGCACGACCGGGCTGTCGGACATCGCCAAGACGGCGATGACGACGCCGCGGCTCGCCAACCTCTGGCAGGAATACCGCCAGACGCTGCACCCGCAGGCCGAAGGCGCGCACGGCGCGCGCTGGCGCGCCACGACGCTGGCCGAATCCTTCTTCACCGAGGAGGCGCTGGTCGACTCGCCGCTCAAGACCGAGTTCTACAAGCACCTGCCGGGCATCCTCACGGGCCTGGGCATCATCGGCACCTTCACCGGGCTCATCATCGGCCTGATTCACTTCGACGTCTCGCTCGACCCGGCGCAGGCGCAGGCGCAGCTGCGCAACCTGATCAACTCGGTCGGCCACGCCTTCTTCGTCTCGGCCGTGGCGATCAGCCTGGCGATGCTG
>DAIDAU010000463.1 GCA_027310465.1 Rhodocyclaceae bacterium | reverse complement strand
AGAGAGAAGTGTCGAAGAAGATACTCATCGTCGATGACGAGCCCAACATCGTCATCTCGCTGGAATATCTGATGAAGAAGGAGGGCTTCCAGGTGGCCGTGGCCACCGACGGCGATACCGCGCTCGAAATGGCGGCCTCGTTCCGGCCCGACCTCATGCTGCTCGACGTCATGATGCCGAAGCGGTCCGGCTTCGAGGTCTGCGAGATCCTGCGCGCCGAGCCGACCTTCAACGATCTCAAGATCGTCATGCTGACGGCGAAGGGGCGCGATTCCGAGATCGCCAAGGGCACCGGGCTCGGCGCCGACGCCTACATCACCAAGCCGTTCTCCACCAAGGATCTCGTGGCGCGCGTCAAGTCGATGCTGGGAGCCGCATGAACGCGCGCCTGCGCTTCCTCGTCGCCGTCGTCATCCTCGGCCTGCTGATGACGGGGCCGTTCCTCATCACCGCGGCGATCATGGTCGCCGACCTCGGGGAGGGCGAGCGGGCGATGGCGGCGCAGCTGCTGCTGCCGCGCCTGCCGCTCGGCGGGCTGATCACGCTGATGGGCTTCGTCGTCGGCCTCAACGTGCTGCGGCTGCTGTTCAAGCAGTACGTGCATGGCCTGCAGAAGATGGGCGAGATCCTGCGCCTGATGCTCGGCGCCAACCGCAACTTCCGCGTCGAGCTCGACGGCCCGCCCGAGGTGCGCGAGCTGGCGCGCGCGGCGAACGACCTGGCGCAGCAGCGCGACGAGCTGCTGACCGACGTCGCGGCGCAGATCGCGCGCGCCAAGATGTCGGTGGAGGAGGAGAAGAACCGCCTCGCGGCGCTGATGTCGGAACTCGCCATGGGCGTCGTCGTCTGCAACCTCGACGGCCGCATCCTGCTCTACAACAACCGCGCGCGGCTGCAGTTCAAGGCGCTGGCGCAGGGCCCGACGTCGATGAGCGGCGGCGCGCTGATCGGCCTCGGGCGCTCGATCTTTTCGATCCTCGAGCGCGGCCAGATCGCGCACGCGCTGGAGAACATCCAGCTGCGCCTCGCCAAGGGCAGCGCCGAGCCGAGCGCCAACTTCATCACCTCGACGCGCAGCGGCCAGCTGCTGAGAACGCAAATGGCACCGGTGCTTCGCACCGGCGCCGACGGCACCGAAAGCAACGGCCTTCCCCCCAGCCCCCTTCCCGAGGAAGGGGGTGACTCCGGTTCGCAGGCTTCGCCCGCTCAAGGTGACGAGGGCCGTCGCGAGCCGTCGATCACCGGCTATGTCCTCATCATCGAGAACATCACCAAGAGCTTCGAGCGCGAAACCGAGCGCGATCAGGTGCTGCAGCAGCTCACCGACGGCAGCCGCGCGGCGCTGGGAAGCATCCGCGCCGCGGTCGAGACCCTGCTCGACAACCCGGACGTCGAGCCGGAGATGTGCGGCCGTTTCCTCGGCATCATCAGCGAGGAGGCGCTGCGCATGAGCCGGCGGCTCGAGGAGGCGACCAGCAGCTACGCCGACGCGCTGAAGACGCGCTGGCCGCTCGAGGACGTGCTCGGCATCGACCTGCTGGCCGCGGCGCAGCGCCGCATCGAGGACAAGGTGGGCCTGCCGATCAAGACCGAGGGGTTGGACGACGCGCTGTGGATCCGCGCCGACAGCTTCTCGCTGATCCAGGCGATCACCTTCCTCGCCGCGCGCCTCAAGGAGCATTACGACATCCGCGAACTGCGCTTCCGGCTGTCCGCCGAAGGCTCGATGGCCTTCGTCGACCTGATCTGGTCCGGCGTGCACGTGGCGACGGAAACCTACTACGCCTGGGAGCTGGAGCCGATGAACGTCGGCGCCGATGCGACCCCCCTGACGCTGCGCGACGTCTGCGAGCGCCACGGCGGCGAGCTCTGGTACCAGCGCGACAAGGCCGCGCACCGGGCCTTCTTCCGCCTCGTGCTGCCGGTGGCGCAGGCGGCGCCGGAAATGCGGCCGGAGCTGCAGTCGCAGCACCTGCGCAGCGACAGCCGGCCCGAGTACTACGACTTCAACCTGTTCGCGGCGCGCGACGCGAGCATCGACCTCGACCGCGCGCTCGCCGATCTCGCCTATTCGGTGTTCGATACCGAGACCACCGGACTCGATCCGTCGGACGGCGACGAGATCATCCAGATCGGCGCGGTGCGCGTCGTTAACCTGCGCCTGCTGCGCCAGGAGATCTTCGACCAGCTGATCGACCCGCGCCGGGCGCTGCGCCCGGAGGGCATCCCGATCCACGGCATCACCGAAGACATGGTGCGCGGCCAGCCGACGATCGACGCCGTGCTGCCCGCGTTCTACGAGTTCTGCAGCGAGACGGTGCTGGTGGCGCACAACGCCGCGTTCGACATGCGCTTTCTCGAGATGAAGGAAGCGGCGGCCGGCGTGCGCTTCGCCCAGCCGGTGCTCGATACGCTGCTGCTGTCCGCGGTGCTGCATCCGAACCAGGAGTCGCACCGCCTCGAGAGCATCGCCGAGCGCCTCGGCATCAACGTCATCGGCCGCCACACGGCGCTCGGCGACGCCTTCGTCACCGGCGAGATCTTCCTCAAGATGGTGCCGCTGCTGAACGACATGGGCATCAGGACGCTGCGCGAAGCGCTGGCCGCGTCGGAGAAGACGTATTATGCGCGGGTCAAGTATTGAACCATGAGCCATAACAAGTCCGCCCGCCTCACCCTCCATAGCCAGCTCGCCGCGCTGGTGCGCCGCAAGCCGGTGACCGCGGTGCCCGAGACCACGGTGCGCGAAGCCGTGCAGACCATGGAGGAGCATCAGACCGGCTCCATCGCCATCGTCGAACCCGAGAGCGGCAGGCCGATCGGCATGTTCACGCTGCGCGACCTGCGCCGGCACGTGGCGAAAGGCCACTGCGACCTCGACCGGATGCTGATGGCGGCCGCCGGGCAGCACGGCATGGTCGTGCTCAACTGGCGCTCGACGATCTACCAGGCGGCGCTGGTCATGGCGCGCGAGGGCGTGCATCACGTCGTCGTGGTCGATGCCTCCGGGAGGCTCGCCGGCGTGATCTCGCAAAGCGACATCTACGAACTGCAGAGCGGCGGCGGCAAGGCGATCTCCGGCGCCATCCGCGGCGCCCGCGACATGGAGAGCCTGATCGCGGCGGCGGACGACATCCGCCGCCTGGCGGAGCGCATGCTCGCCGAGGGGACCGCCGCGGAACCGCTCACGGAGCTGATCTCCTCGCTCAACGACCACCTGACGGCGCGCATCCTCGAGCTCACCCGCCTCGAGTTCGCGCTGCCCAGGGTGCAGTGGTGCTGGCTGTCGTTCGGCTCCGAGGGGCGCTTCGAGCAGACGCTGTCGACCGACCAGGACAACGGCCTCGTCTTCGCCGCGCCGACCGGCGGCGCTCCCACGCTGCGCGAAGCCTTCCTGCCGTTCGCGCGCGCCGTCAACGAACGGCTCGCCGCCTGCGGCTTCCCGCTCTGCAAGGGCAACGTCATGGCGAGCAACCCCGAGCTGTGCCTGTCGCTCGACGAGTGGGAGGGCAAGTTCCAGTCGTGGCTGCAGGCCGCCAACCCGCAGGCGCTGCTCAACGCGACGATCTATTTCGACTTCCGTCCGCTTTACGGCGACGAGACGCTGGCGGAGAAGCTGCGCGCCTGGCTGCTCGGCACCTCGGTCGGCGGCCCGCTGTTCCTGCGCTTCATGGCGGAAAACGCGCTGCGCGTGCAGCCGCCGCTCGGCCTGGTGCGCGACTTCGCCTACGACAAGCGCGGCGCGTTTCCGCACACCATCGATCTCAAGGCCTCGGGCTCGCGCCTGTTCGTCGATGTCGCGCGCATCCTCGCCCTGGCCAACGGCGTACCGGCCACCGGCACGGCCGAACGCCTGCGCGCACTGGCCGAGCGCGGCAAGCTGGGCCGCGACGACATCGACGCCGTCATCGACAGCTTCTTCTACATCCAGCAGCTGCGCCTGCGGCAGCAGCAGTCCGGCACGCCGGCGGGACGCGACAACCGCGTCGATCCGGAACGGCTGAACGAACTGGACCGCTACATCCTCAAGGAAGCCTTCAAGCAGGCGAAGAAGCTGCAAAGCCGCCTGCAGCTGGAATACAGACTCTAAACCATGCCGAATCGCCCGCTCGCCCGCCGCCTCAAGCGGCTCTATGCCTGGTACACGCTCGGCATCGCCGTGTTCATCGCCGGCCTGGCGCTCGGCGAGAAGCTCGGCATGTCGCCGCGCATGATCGGCTATCTGTTCCTGTTCGCCACCATCGCGGTGTATTCCGGCATCGGCGTCATCAGCCGCACCGCGGACGTCGACGAGTACTACGTCGCCGGCCGCCGCGTGCCGGCCTTCTTCAACGGCATGGCGACCGCGGGCGACTGGCTGTCGGCGGCATCGTTCATCGGCATGGCCGGCACGCTCTATTTCGCCGGCTACCAGGGGCTGGCCTTCGTCATGGGCTGGACCGGAGGATACGTGCTGGTGGCGCTGCTGCTGGCGCCCTACCTGCGCAAGTTCGGCCAGTTCACGATTCCCGACTTCCTCGGCGCGCGCTACGGCGGCAACGTCGCGCGCTTCGTCGGGGTGGTCGCCGCCATCGTCGCCTCGTTCACCTACGTCGTCGCGCAGATCTACGGCGTCGGTCTGATCATGAGCCGCTTCGTCGGCATCGAGTTCGAGATCGGCGTGTTCGTCGGACTGGCGGGCATCCTGGTGTGCTCCTTCCTCGGCGGCATGCGCGCGGTGACGTGGACCCAGGTGGCGCAGTACATCATCCTGATCGTCGCCTACCTGGTGCCGGTGGTCATGATGTCGCAGAAGGTCACCGGCGTCCCCGTGCCGCAGGTCACCTACGGCGGCGTGCTGCAGCGCCTGGGCGTCGTCGAGCAGAAGCTGTTCGACGCGCCGGCGGAAATCGAGGTGCGGCAGCGCTATCGCGCCGAGGCGACGCTGCTGGAGAAGAAGCTGGAGAGCCTGCCGGGCTCGCTGGACGCCGAGCACGCCGCGCTGGCCGCGCAGCTCGAGACGCTGCGCACCGGCAATGCGCCGGTGCGCGACTTCCACCAGGCGCAGCGCAACCTGCGCGAACTGCCCAGGAACGAGGCCGAGGCGCGGGTCAAGTGGGACGCCGAGCGGCGCGCCCTGCTCGAGAAAGCGGAGCGGCCGAAGCCTCACGCCGAGGCCTTCGGCGGCACGCCGGCCGAGCGCGACATCGCGCGGCGCAACTTCGTCGCGCTGCTGGTCTGCCTGATGGTCGGCACCGCCGCGCTGCCGCACATCCTGATGCGCTACTACACCACGCCGTCGGTGCGCGAGGCGCGCGAGTCGGTGGGCTGGTCGCTGCTGTTCATCTTCGTGCTCTACGTCACCGCCCCGGCCTACGCGGTGTTCGTCAAGTGGATCGTCTACAACGACGTGGTCGGTTCGGCCATGGCGCATCTGCCGGCCTGGATCGCGTCCTGGAGCAAGGTCGGCATGGTCAAGGTCGAGGACGTCAATGGCGACGGCATCCTGCAGCTGGCGGAGATCACGCTCAACCCGGACGTGATCGTGCTGGCGACGCCGGAGATCGCGGGACTGCCCTACGTGGTCTCGGGGCTCGTCGCCGCGGGCGGCCTCGCCGCCGCACTGTCGACCGCCGACGGGCTGCTGCTGACCATCGCCAACGGGCTGTCGCACGACATCTACTACAAGATGGTGTCGCCGGACGCTTCGGCGCAGCGCCGCCTGGTCATCACCAAGGCGCTGCTGCTGGTGGTGGCGCTGGTGGCCGCGTGGGTCGCCTCGCTCAAGCCGGACGGCATCCTGTTCATGGTGGGGCTGGCGTTCTCGATCGCCGCCGCGGCGTTCTTCCCGGCGCTGGTGCTCGGCATCTTCTGGAAGCGCGCCAACATGTGGGGCGCGGTGACGGGCATGATCGGCGGCATGGCGATGACGCTGCTTTACGCCGTGCTGACGCACCCGTTCTTCGGCGGCTCGCCGGAGCACGGGTGGTTCGGCATCGATCCCATCGCCAGCGGCATCTTCGGCCTGCCGCTGGGCTTCGCGCTGATCGTGATCGTCAGCCTGCTGACGCCGGCGCCCGACGAGAAGGTCCAGGAACTGGTCGAGAACGTGCGCTATCCCTATCTCGACCGCGAGGAGGCCTAAGCGATGGAAGCCATGATCGCCTTGGTGATCGGTCTCGCCCTCGGCGCGGCGCTGGCGTTTTTCGCGGCCGGCGGCCGCCTGCACGATGCGCGCGGCGCGCTCGCGGCGCGCGAGGGCGAGCTCGCGGAACTGCGCCAGCGCGCCGAGGAACTGCGCGCCGAGCTGGAACGCGAGCGCGCCGTCTCGCGCGAGAAGCTCGCCACGCTGGAGGACGCGCGCGCCGCGTTCGCCGACGCCTTCAAGGCGCTCTCGGCCGACGCGCTGGCGCGCAACAACCAGTCCTTCCTCGAGCTCGCCCGGACGGCGCTGGAAAGGCAGCAGGAAGCCGCCAAGGGCGAGCTCGAGAAGCGCCAGCAGGCGATCGGCGAGCTGGTGGCGCCGGTGAAGACGACGCTGGAGAAGTTCGAGCAGCAGATCGCCGGCATCGAGAAGGTGCGCGAGAACGCCTACGCCACGCTGACCGAGCAGGTGCGTGCGCTGCTCGAGTCGCAGGGGCAGCTGAAATCCGAGACCGCCAACCTGGTGAAGGCGCTGCGCGCGCCGCATACGCGCGGCCGCTGGGGCGAGCTGCAGCTGAAGCGCGTCGTCGAGATGGCCGGCATGCTCGACCACTGCGACTTCTTCGAGCAGGAGAGCGCCGACGGCGAGGAAGGCCGGCTGCGCCCCGACCTGGTGGTCAAGCTGCCCGGCGGCAAGAACATCGTGGTCGACGCCAAGGCTCCGCTCGCCGCCTATCTCGAGGCGCTCGAGGCCGCGGACGACGAAGCGCGGCGCCGCGCGCTCGCCGACCATGCGCGCCACGTCAAGGACCACCTGGCCAAGCTCGGCCGCAAGTCGTACTGGGAGCAGTTCCAGCCGTCGCCCGATTTCGTCGTGCTGTTCCTGCCCGGCGAGACCTTCTACAGCGCGGCGCTCGAGGCCGACCCGGCCCTCATCGAATACGGCGTCGAGCAGCGCGTGATCCTCGCCACGCCGACGACGCTGATCGCGCTGCTGCGCGCGGTGGCCTACGGCTGGAAGCAGGAAGCGCTGACGGAGAACGCGCGCGAGGTCAGCGCGCTGGGCAAGGAGCTCTACGAGCGCATGGCGACGCTGGCCGACCATTGGGCCAGCGTCGGCAAGCATCTGGGCGGCGCCGTCGGCGCCTACAACCAGGCGGTCGGCTCGCTCGAGACGCGCGTGCTGGTGTCGGCGCGCAAGTTCCGCGACCTCAAGGTCGCGCCGGAGAGCAAGGAGATCGCGGCCAGCGCGCCGATCGACACCGCGCCGCGCGCGCTGCAGGCCGAGGAAATGCAGGCGCTGCCGCCCGAGGTCTAAGCCATGGACCCGTACGGACTGCAGCGCTTTCTCGACGCCCAGGCGCCCGTCTTCGAGCAGGTGCGCGCCGAATTGCGCGCGGGCCGCAAGCGCAGCCACTGGATGTGGTTCGTCTTTCCGCAGATCCGGGGACTCGGCTCGAGCCCGATGGCCCAGCGCTACGCGATCTCCTCGCTGCAGGAAGCCCAGGCCTACCTGGCGCATCCGACGCTCGGCGCCCGGCTGGTCGAATGCGCCCGGCTCGTCCTTGCGGCCGATGCCGCATCGGCGGAAGATGTGTTCGGCGGCGTCGATGCGCTGAAGTTCCGCTCGTCGATGACCTTGTTCGCACGCGCCGCGCCGGACCATCCCGTGTTCCGCGAAGCGCTCGACAGGTACTTCGGTTCGCAGCCCGATCCGCTGACGCTCGAACGCCTCTGACGACGACTGCATCGCACACGGATTGAAACCCTACATCTTCCAGTTCCATGTCACCGGCGCCGGCCAGGCGGTCGAAGGCCAGGGCGTCCTGGCCTGCTACGTGCCCGCGACGGCGGCCAGCCAGGCGGTCGTCGTCATTGCCAACGACCCGTGCCACGATCCGGGCCGGCCGATCGACGACATGCTGGCGGCGGCGGTCGCCCACGTCGGTTCGCAACTGCCCCGCGCCGAGCTCGCCGAGGCGTACTGGGCCGCCGTCGATGCCTGGGGACGCTTCGGCCGGGTGGTGGTGGAGAAGCCGCGCAACGCCGAAGATGTCCGCAAGGTGCGCAAGCCCGCGACGTGGCGCAACGTCGACGCCTTCCTGCACGACACCGGGCCCGCCGGCGACACGGCGCTCGAAATGCTCAGTTCGGTCATCGAGGCGCCCAGCATGCAGCAGGACGTGCCCTCGGCGGAGGAATTCCTGAATGCCGTGGAGTTCCACGGCAATCTTCCCGCGCCGGGCGCCTTGAGCCAGCGCGTCGACAAGGTCGTCGCCGAAGGCGACGTGCGCAAGGTCGCCCACGTGATCCGGACCGATCCGGTGATGTCCTCGACCTTGATCAGCTACGCCAACTCGGCGCGGTTCGCCGTCACGGCGAAGACGTCCTCCCTGCTCGAGGCGGTGCAGCGGCTCGGCATCGATTTCACGCGGCGGATCGTCTTCGTCGCGGCGATGATGCAGCGCTACCAGAAGGGGCAGTGCGCGGAATTCGAC
>DAIDAU010000457.1 GCA_027310465.1 Rhodocyclaceae bacterium | reverse complement strand
TGCGCGTCCAGCGGTCGGTGTCGCGGAACGCCGCGCCCACTTCGTCCTGGAAGCGCAGGTAGTCGGCGTAGTCGGCGAGCAGCAGGTAGTCGTCCGCGGTCTTCAGGTGCTCGACGAGCGGCCGGAACAGGTTCCGGTCGCCGTGGGAAAACAATCCCTCGTCGATCAGGTCGATCGCCGCCTTCAAGTCCGGATTGCGCTGGTAGATCTCCCAAGGACGGTAGCCTTCCCGTCTCAAGCGCTGCACGCCTGCCAGGTCGAGCCCGAAGAGGAAGAAGTTCTCGGCGCCGACTTCCTCGCGGATCTCCACGTTGGCGCCGTCCAGCGTGCCGATGGTCAGCGCGCCGTTCATCGAGAACTTCATGTTGCCCGTCCCCGAGGCCTCCTTCCCCGCCGTGGAGATCTGTTCGGACAGGTCGGCGGCCGGGTAGAGCCGATGGCCGTTCTTGACGCTGAAGTTGGGGACGAACACCACCTTCAGCCGCCCCGCGACGTCGGCATCCTCGTTGATCACGCCGCCGACGGCGTTGATCAGCCGGATGATCAGCTTGGCCATGGCGTAGCCGGGGGCGGCCTTGCCGCCGAAGATGAAGGTGCGCGGCGTGATCTCGAGTTGCGGCGCGCGCTTGATCCGGTTGTAGAGCGTGATGATGTGCAGCACGTTGAGGTGCTGCCGCTTGTACTCGTGGATGCGCTTGGCCAGGACGTCGAACATCGAGTCGGGATCGACGGCGGCGCCGAGCTCCCTGCGCAGATGGCCGGCCAGCGCGCGCTTGCGGGCGCGCTTGACCTGGCGCCAGTCCTCGCGGAATTCGGCGTCGTCGACGAAGTCCTCGAGCCGGCGCAGCCGGGCGAGATCGCGCAGCCAGTCCTCGCCGCCGAGTCGCCGCGTGATCAGCGCGGCCAGATCGGGATTGCTGCGCTTGAGGAAGCGCCGCGGCGTGACGCCGTTGGTCTTGTTCTGGAACTTCTCGGGCCACAGATCGAAGAAGTCCCGCAGCACGGTGTCCTTCAGGAGCTCCGTATGCAGCTCGGCGACGCCGTTGATGGCGAAGCTGCCGATGCAGGCCAGGTTCGCCATGCGCACGTAGCGCGGCCCGGTCTCGTCGATGATCGACATGCGCGCGATGCGGTCGTTGTCGCGCAGGAAGCGCATGCGCACCATGTCGAGGAAGCGCGCGTTGATCTCGTAGACGATCTCCATGTGGCGCGGCAGCACTTCGCTGAACAAGGGTACCGGCCACTTCTCCAGCGCTTCCGGCAGCAGGGTGTGGTTGGTGTAGGCGAAGCAGCGCGTGGCGATGCCCCAGGCGGTGTCCCAGTCGAGGCCCTGCTCGTCGAGCAGCAAGCGCATCAGCTCGGGGATGGCGATGGACGGGTGGGTGTCGTTGAGCTGGATGACGTAGTACTTGTGGAACTGCTGGATGGGTTCGCCGAAGCGCAGGTGGATGCGGATCAGGTCCTGCAGCGAGCAACTGACGAAAAAGTACTGCTGGACCAGGCGCAAGTGCTTGCCGACCTCGGGCTCGTCGTTGGGGTAGAGCACCTTGGTGACGGTCTCGGCGCGCACCTTGCGCAGCACGGCGCCGTAGTGGTCGCCCTGGTTGAACGCCTGGAAGTCGAACGATTCCGTCGCTTCGGCGCTCCATAGCCGCAGCACGTTGGTATTGACGACGCCGTAGCCGAGGATCGCGGTGTCCGAGGCGACGCCGCGGATCGTCTCGTTCGGCAGCCAGCGCACGGCCGGCCGGCCGCGATCGTCGGCGACGTGCTCGGTGCGGCCGCCGATCTTGATGTCGAACCAGATCTTGGGGCGGCGGATTTCCCACGGATTGCCGTAGCGCAGCCAGTTGTCGGGGGCTTCGATCTGGCAGCCGTCCTCGATGATCTGCTTGAAGATGCCGTGCTCGTAGCGGATGCCGTAGCCGATCGCCGGAATCTCGAGCGTCGCCAGGGAGTCCATGAAGCAGGCCGCCAGGCGGCCGAGGCCGCCGTTGCCCAGCCCCGGTTCCTCCTCCTGTTCGGCGATTTCGTCGAGGTCGAGTCCGAGCCCCTGCATCGCCTCGCGCGCGTGCTCGTCGATGCCGAGGCCGATCATGTTGTTGAGCAGGTAGGGACCGGGCAGGTATTCGGCCGAGAGATAGCAGACCGTCCGGTACTTGCCGGACATGTGCGCGGCCGAGGTGGCGACCCAGCGCTGCAGCATGCGGTCGCGCACCGTCATGGCCAGCGCGAAGTAGGCGTCGCTGAGGGATGCGATCTCGAGCGGCCTGCCGACCAGATAGAACAGGTTGTCGCGGAACGCCTGGCTCAGTGCGGCGACGCTGTTCCCCGTGCGCGTGTGCTCGGCGGCGTCCCGCGGCTTGTCGCTGGGCCGCGGTGCACGCTTCTTCGCCGTGTTCTCTCCCTGCATACCGGCTCCTTACGGGCTGATCGGCTTGAGTTTCCAGATGTCGTCGTTGTACTCGCGCATGGTGCGGTCGGTCGAGAACCTGCCGCTGCACGCGGTGTTGAGAATGCTCATGCGGGTCCAGCGCTCGACGTCGCGATAGGCCGCCGCGGCGCGTTCCTGGGCCGCGACGAAGGCCGCGAAGTCGGCCGCCACCAGCCACGGATCGTGGGGACTGCGGATCGCATGGATGACCGGGTCGAACAGGCCGGAGGCATTGAAGCGGGCCGATTCGAGCAGCGCCATGACGCGGGCGAAATCGCGGTTCCCGGCGATGATGCCGTTAGGGTCGTAGGCTTGCCGCGTCCGGTCGACTTCCGCGGCGGTCAGGCCGAAGAGGAAGAAGTTCTCGTCGCCGACTTCCTCGCGGATCTCGATGTTGGCGCCGTCGAGCGTGCCGATGGTGACGGCGCCGTTCATCATGAACTTCATGTTGCCGGTGCCCGAGGCTTCCTTGCCGGCGGTGGAAATCTGCTCGGAGAGATCGGTGCCCGGCGCCACGATCTCCATCGCCGACACCCGGTAGTCGGGCAGGAACGCGACTTTCAGCAGCGCGCCTGCGTCGCGGTCGGCGTTGACGGTTTCCGCCACCTTGCAGACCAGCGCGATGATGCGCTTGGCCATGAAGTAGCCCGGCGCCGCCTTGCCGCCGATCAGCACGCAGCGCGGCATCCAGTCGCGGGTGTCGCCGTCGATGATGCGCGCGTAGAGATGGACGACGTGCAGCACGTTCAGCAGCTGGCGCTTGTATTCGTGGATGCGCTTGACCTGGACGTCGAACAGGGCCGCCGTGTCGAAATCGACGCCGCAGTCGCGCTTGACCAGGGCGGCCAGCCGCCGCTTGTTGGCCTGCTTGACCTCGCGCCAGCGCTGCCGGAAGCCGGCGTCGTCCGCGCTGGGCGCGAGGCGGCGCAGCTCGTCGAGGGCGGTGATCCACGCGTCGCCGATGGTCTCGGCGATGAGCTCCGCCAACGCCGGGTTGGCGGCGGCCAGCCAGCGGCGCTGCGTCACGCCGTTGGTCTTGTTGTTGAACTTGGCGGGCCACAGCTCGTGGAAGTCGCGGAACAGCCCTTGCTGCAGGAGCTGCGAATGGAGCGCGGCCACGCCGTTGACCGAGAAGCTGCCGACGATGGCGAGGTAGGCCATGCGCACCTGCGGCTCGGGGCCTTCCTCGATCAGCGACATGCGCGCCAGCCGGGCGCCGTCGCCCGGCCAGCGCCGCGCCACCTCGTCGAGGAAGCGGGCGTTGATCTCGTAGATGATCTCGAGCAGGCGCGGCAGCAGCTGGCCGAACAGCCGCACCGGCCACTTCTCGAGCGCTTCGGGCAGCAGCGTATGGTTGGTGTAGGCCATGGTGCGCGTGACCATGCGCCAGGCGGCGTCCCAGCCCTGGCCGTACTCGTCGATCAGCAGGCGCATCAGTTCGGGCACGGCGCAGCTCGGATGGGTGTCGTTGAGCTGGAAGCAGTGCTTGTCGGCGAAATCCCGGAAGTCGAGCCCGTGGTGCAGCTCCCAGCGCGTCAGGATGTCCTGCAGGCTGGCCGACGCCAGGAAATACTGCTGCCGCAGGCGCAGCTCCTTGCCGTTCTCGCTGGCGTCGTTGGGATAGAGCACCATGGTGATGTTCTCGGCGGCGTTCTTCGCCGCGACGGATTCCGTATAGGCGCCGGCGTTGAACTCGCCGAGGTCGAATTCGTCGGTGGCGGCCGCGCGCCACAAGCGCAGCAGGTTCACGGTGCCGTTGCGGTAGCCGGGGATCGGCAGGTCGTAGGGCACCGCCAGCACGTCGTGGCTATCGATCCAGCGGACGCACATGACGCCATGGGCGTTGCGGTAGTGCTCGGTCCGGCCGCCGTACTGGATGCGGCGCGTATGCTCGGGACGCTCGAGCTCCCACGGGTTGCCGTCGCGCAGCCAGTGGTCCGGCTCCTCGACCTGCTCTCCGTGCTCTATCCTTTGCCGGAACATGCCGTATTCGTAGCGGATGCCGTAGCCCACGACGGGCAGCTGCAGCGTCGCGCAGCTGTCGAGAAAGCAGGCGGCGAGCCGGCCCAGGCCGCCGTTGCCGAGGCCCGCGTCGTGCTCGGTGTCGATGAGTTCCTCGAGATGCAGGCCCAGGCGCTGCAGCGCGGCGGCGGCTGCGCCGTCGAAGCCGAGGTTGAGCAGCGCGTTGTTGAGCGTGCGGCCGATCAGGAATTCGAGCGAGAGATAGTAGGTGTGCTTGGCGCCAGCTTCCTCGTAGGCGTAGCGCGTGCGCTTCCAGCGCTCCATCAGGCGGTCGCGCACGGCCATGGCCAGCGCCTGATACGGATAGTGCGACGAGCGGCAGTACTTGTCGCGCCCCAGGAAATGCCCGAAATAGCGGCGCACGTCGAGGGCCAGGGCCTCGCCGTCCATGCCCAATGGCGGCAGGTTCAGCAGTTCCTCGCTGAGGCTGCCCGAGGAGATGGGCCTGAACCGGTCCGGAAGGCTGTCGCGCTTCATCGCCTTTGCCCCTGTCGTGAAAACGTCTTCCCATCATAGACGCGCGAACCAGCCGTGCGATATCGGCCGTTATCACCGACTTCATGCTTGAATCGCGCGATCTTCTCGCCGTCGTCGATGCCGAGGTCTACGGCCACATCCAGATCGTCACCGAAGGCTAGGGAAGGGCCATGGCAATCGCGGCCTTGCCGTTATCGGCGAAGCCGACTATATAAGAAATCTGCATCGCGTCGCCCAGGGAGCCCGAGATGAACGAAGACGATGCCGACTATGGCCTCGAAGCAGCCGAGCCTGTCACGGAAAGCAGCAGCGACGCCGGATTCGTCGATGACATCACGGCGATCTACCTGGATCAGATCGGCGCCACGCCCCTGCTGACCCGCGAGGACGAACTGCGATTGACCAAGGCGGTCCGGGCGGGCGACTTCGCGGCCCGCCAGCAGGTCATCGAGGCGAACCTGCGGCTCGTCGTCAGCATCGCCAAGCATTACCAGCATCGCGGCGTGTCGCTGGACGACCTCATCGAGGAAGGCAATCTCGGCCTCATGCACGCGATCGAGAAATTCGACCCCGAGCGCGGCTTCCGCTTGTCGACCTATGCGACCTGGTGGATACGCCAGAACATCGAACGGGCGATCATGAACCAGTCGCGCACGGTGCGGCTGCCGGTGCATGTCTTCAAGCGGCTGTATCAGGTGCTGCGCGCCGTGCGGGAGAGCGAAGCCGATGCGGAGGACCGCTCGGACGAGCAGGTCAGGGTCGCGGCGGCGGAAAGGATCGATCTGCCGATGGAGGAACTGGACCGGCTCCTGGTCTACGGCGAGTATGCGAGTTCGCTCGATTCGCCGCTGGATGCGGATTCCGACCTCTGCGTCGCCGACACGCTTTCCGACCACGACGCGCTCGATCCGGAAGCGCAAGTCGCGCGCGACGAAGTCGAACGCACCGTGTCCAACTTCGTGGAGCGCCTGCCCAACAAGCAGCGGTTCGTCATCGAGCGCCGCTACGGCCTCTTCGGACTGCAGGTCAGCACGCTCGAAAGCCTTGCCGAAGAGCTGGGCGTGACCCGCGAGCGCGTCCGGCAAATCCAGATCGAGGCGCTGGCGGGACTCCATCAGCGCATGGCGCACGAAGGCGTATCGCAGCGCGCGGTCCTTTGAGGCGCCGTGAAGAACGCTGCCCCTCGCCAATTGCGCAGGCCGTTGCCCCCGCGGATCGTGGCTGCAGCGGCGCTGCCGGCCAACGACCGCTTGTTCGTTGCCTCGCACCATCGCCACGCGATGATCGCCCTCGGTGCCTACTTTTCCGCCGAGCGGCGCGGCTTCGCCGGCGGCGGCGAACTGGAGGACTGGCTGGCGGCCGAAGCCGAGGTCGATCGCATGCTGAGCCGCATGCCGCCAATTCGCCTTTCAGCCGAGGTCTGCGAAAGATGAAGGCGACGCGCTATCGGCCCTGCGGCGCGCCCTCATAGTTCAGCACCAGCACGGCGAGAGGCGGCAGCACCAACTCCAGCGAATGGGGTTGGCTCATCCAGCCCAGCTCGTCGGCCCACAGCAGTCCGGTGCCGTTGCCGACGTTGCCGCCGCCGTAATACGCCGAGTCGGTGTTGAGGACCTCGCGGTAGCTGCCGCCGCGCGGCACGCCGATGCGGTAGCCTCGCCGCGGTATCGGCGTCAGGTTCACCGCGACGATCATCAGCTCGTCGCGGTCGCCCTTGCGCATGAAGGACAGCACCGACTGCGCCGAGTCGTGGCAGTCGATCCACTCGAAACCCTTCCAGTCGAATTCGTGCCGGAACAGCGCCGGCGAGCTCGCATACATGCGGTTGAGGTCGCGCACCAGGCGCTGCATGCCCTGATGGAGGGGAAAGTCGAGCACGTACCAGTCGAGCACGCCGGCGCTGTTCCATTCCAGGCCCTGGCCGAACTCGGTGCCCATGAACAGCAGCTTCTTGCCAGGATGGGTGAACTGGTAGGCGTAGAGCGCGCGCAGGTTGGCATGGCGCTGCCACTCGTCGCCGGGCATCTTGTTCAGCATCGAGCCCTTGCCGTGCACCACCTCGTCGTGCGAGAACGGCAGCATGAAGTTCTCGGTGAAGGCGTAGAGCATGCTGAAGGTCAGCAGGTCGTGATGGTACTTGCGGTGTACCGGGTCGTGCGACATGAAGCGCAGCGTGTCGTTCATCCAGCCCATGTTCCACTTGATGTCGAAGCCCAGTCCGCCGACGTAGGTGGGGCGGCTCACCTGCGGCCAGGAGGTCGACTCCTCGGCGATCATCAGCGCGCCCGGGCACTGGTCGTGCACCGCGATGTTGAGCTCGCGCAGGAAGTCGATGGCGACGAGGTTCTCGCGGCCGCCGTACTTGTTGGGCACCCACTCGCCCTCCTTGCGCGAGTAGTCGAGGTAGAGCATCGAGGCGACGGCGTCGACGCGCAGCCCGTCGACGTGCATCTCCTCGAGCCAGTAGATGGCCGACGACAGCAGGAAGCTCTTCACCTCGTTGCGCCCGTAGTTGAAGATCAGCGTCGCCCAGTCCATGTGCTCGCCGAGCCGCGGGTCGCCGTGCTCGTAGAGCGGCGTCTCGTCGAAGCGCGCCAGGCCATGGGCGTCCTTGGGAAAGTGCGCCGGCACCCAGTCGACCAGCACGCCGATGCCGTTGCGGTGGCAGTGGTCGATGAAGTAGCGGAAATCGTCGGGATCGCCGAAGCGGCTGGTCGGCGCGAAGTAGCCGGTGGTCTGGTAGCCCCACGAGGCATCGTAGGGATGCTCGGTGATCGGCAGCAGCTCGATGTGGGTGAAGCCCATGTCCTTGACGTAGGCCACCAGGCGATGCGCGATCTCGCGGTAGCCGAGGAACTCGCCTTCCCGGCCGCGCTGCCAGGAGCCGATATGCACCTCGTAGACGGACATCGGCGCATGCTGCCAGTCGAAGCGCGCGCGCCGGGCCATCCAGTCGCCGTCGCCCCAGGCGTAGCGGCTGCGTCCGGCGACGATCGAGCCGGTGCGCGGACGCAGCTCGTGGCGCTGGCCGAAGGGATCGGCCTTGAGCAGGACGTGGCCGCTGTGGCGGTTGCGGATCTCGTACTTGTAGATGCAGCCGGGCCCGAGGTCGGGAATGAACAGCTCCCATACGCCGCTGCCGCCGCGCACGCGCATCGGGTGCGAGCGTCCGTCCCAGGCGTTGAAATCGCCGACCACGCTGACGCGCTCGGCGTTCGGCGCCCAGACGGCGAACAGGATGCCGGCGACGCCGTCCACCTCGTGCTCGTGCGCGCCGAGGAAATTGCCGGCATGGCGATGGCGCCCCTCGCCGAACAGATGGAGGTCGAGGTCGCCGACTTGCGGCGCGAAGGTATAGGGATCGCGCGCGATGCGCTCGATATGCCGCTCGTCGCGCCAGATCAGGCTGTAGTGGGCGGGCAGCGTCCGGCCGTCGCCGTGCCATTCGAAGTGGTCGCTTTCCGGCACGCGCGCCATCGGCAGGTTGCCTTCGGCGATGCTGACTTCCGCCGCGCGCGGCACATGCGCGCGGACGACGACGCCGTCGCCGTCGGGATGCCGGCCGAGGACGGCGAAGGGATCGTGGTGCCGCGCTTCGCTGATGCGCTTCAATTCCGGATGGATGGCGTCTCTTTTCATGGTCGGTTCCAGTCGGATGTCAGAAATCGTGTTCCAGGATGGCGTCGACGCGCCGGCACAGCTCGCGCCCGTAGTCGGTCCAGATGCCTTCGCCCCAATAGCGGTAGCAGCTGGTCTCGGCGGCCAGCAGATGGAACAGCGCCTTGCGGTAGCGGGGTTCGCCGGTCGGCAAGCCGGGGGCGACGACCTTGTCGTAGAAGTGCGCGCTGGCGGTCTCCATCGGCTTCATCACGCTGTCGTAGCCGCGCACCCACGAGAGGTTGCTGGTCCAGCTGCCGCCCTCCATGTGGAAGCGGTAGTTCTCGCGCTTGAGCTCGTCGATCACCTGCGCGAGGCGGTCGGGCCCGTCGCCCGGCTTCATGTGTTCCCAGATCTGCTTGTGGAACAGCGGCTGCAGCGCAGGCAGGTCGCTCTCCTCGACGCCGAGGGCGAACAGGTGCTCGAGGTATTCCGTGGCGTTCATCGGCGGCGTCTCGGAGCCGCTCGCCTCGCGCATCACGTCCATGTACTTGGGCGGAAACTCGTTCATCATGACGCCGCCGTTCTCGCCGTCGGCGATCTGCGTGACCAGCGGCGGCACGCTGCGGCCGGCAAGCTCCGTGCGGCCGAGGCTGCGCGCCTCGTAGGCCGGCTGCATCTGCGCCACCAGCTTGGTATCCGAGCCCTGCGTCTTGACGATGGCGACGATGCTGGCCGTCTCGCCGCGCGAGTTGGTGCACACCAGGCGGTGCGGCAAATGCGGCCGGCGCGGGTTCCAGCCGTCCTCGGGCTGCTCGACGGTGTGCTCCTGCACCAGCACCCACTGGAAGCCGCAGTCGTTCAGCGTCTTGACGAACTCGTAGGCGACGTCCGGATGGTTGGGCAGCGCCATCTCCGAAGGCGAAAAGCCGCGCACGCGCGCCAGCGCTTCGAGGCCGAAGATCGCGGCGAAGTGCTGCTGCCATGCCTTCACGTGCAGGCGGTAATCCTGCACCGGCGTCGACGGGGCGACGGCGTGGCCCCAGGGCGCGCCCAGCCATTCGACGCAGCGCCGGTACTCGGGACGGACGGTGATGGCCTTCAGCGCGTCGATGACGTCGTCGGCGCCCATCTTGCGCAGCCCGTGGAACAGCGTGCCCGAGTACTCGAGCATGATGCGCGGCTCCTTGCCTTCGCCGACCAGCTGGGGAATGAACTCGCCCATGCGCTTGTAGCACCGCAGGAACACCGGCGCGTTGTGGTTGTCGCCGATGCCCTGGTTCTCCATCATGTGCTGGAGGTTGCCGATGATCTCGGCGCTGCGCAGGTCGCTGCCGCCGGCCGGGATCAGCGGCTGGTGCATGTGCAGCGCGTCGGCGAAGGCGCTCTTGACGCGGCCGAAGTCGATGCGGCTCTCGGCCAGGAAGACCGGCCGGTCGCGCCCCGCGGCGACGGCGCGCCCGACGTCCGCCTCGGCGCCGCTGATGTTCGGCAGGCCCTCGATGTACTCCGGCAGTGCGGTCATTGCGGCATCTCCTTGCGCCTTACTTGTGGCGGATCATTTCGTAGATGTTCAGGTAATCGGCCCCCGGGCGGTTCCAGGAGTAGTCGCAGCGCATGCCGCGCTGCGCCAGCCCGCGGAATTCGTCGGGGCGCTCGAACCAGAGCGCGATGGCGCGGTCGAGCGCCGATTCGAGGGCGAGATTGTCGGTCTGGTGGAAGACGTAGCCGTTTCGCTCTTCCCAGGGCTTGTCGGAGAAGTCGCGGTCGAACACGGTGTCCGCCAGGCCCCCGACCCAGCGCACCACGGGCACGGTGCCGTAGCGGAAGGCGATCATCTGGGTCAGTCCGCAGGGTTCGAATAGGCTTGGCACGATCAGGATGTCCGCGCCCGCATAGATGAGGTGCGCCAGCTCTTCGTTGTAGCCGATCTCCAGGTGACAGTCGGGATGGTCGTTGAGTTCGTTCTTGAGCTGCCAGAATTCGGCGTTGATGCCGAGCTCTGTGCTCGACCCGAGCAGCACGAATTGGGCGCCCCTTTCCAGGGAGCGGAAGATCGCATGGCGGATCAGTCCGACGCCCTTCTGCATGTCGAGGCGGCCGACATAGGTCACCACCGGCTTATCCACCTGGCGCAGCCACAGCCGCGAGCGCATGGCGCGCGTGTTCTCGCGCTTGGCGTCGAAGCTCGCGGCCGTGTAGTGCGACGCAATGGCCGCGTCGGTCTCGGGGTTCCACATCTCGTAGTCGAGGCCGTTGAGCACGCCGCCGAACTTGCTCTGGTGGATGTGCAGGGCGTGGCCGAGGCCGTAGCCCCACTCGGTGTGGCGGATCTCCCAGGCGTGGCGCGGCGACACCGTGGTGATGAAATTCGAGTAGACGATCGCGCCCTTGGTGAAGTTGATGGCGCTCGGATTGAAGTCGTCGCCGAGGCGCTCGCGGTCGTAGTAGTAGTCGGGCCGGCCGAGGCCGGTGAACCACAGCACGTTGCTGCCGGCGATGCCCTGGTGCTTGACGTTGTGCAGCGTGTGGCAGACGCGGACGTTCTCCATGCCGGCGTACTGGTAGATTTCGTAGAGCATCACCGGCACCAGCGCCGTCTGCCAGTCGTGGGTGTGGATGACGTCCGGACGCTTGCCGGAGCGGTAGAGGAACTCGAGCGCCGCCTTGGAGAAGAAGGCGAAGCGCAGGTGCTCGTCGGGAAAGCCGTAGTAGGCGCCGCGGTTGAAGAAGTTGTCGCCAGAGTGCGGCTCGATGAAGAAGCACTTGCGGCCGTGCACGAAGCCGAAATACACCGAGCAATGGACGTGGTAGTTGAACCACGGCACCCACAGGTCCTCGTAGGTGAGCTGCAGGCCCCAGATGTGGTCGTAGCGCATGCAGTCGTACTTGGGCAGGACGATCTCCACGGCGTTGCCGCGGATTTCCAGTTCGCGCGACAAGCCGAAGACCACGTCGCCCAGCCCGCCGACCTTGGCGACGGGGGCGCATTCGGATGCAACCATGACGACGTACATCGCTAGTCTCCCTGCTGCGGCTATGGCTACGCCATTCGCATGTCTGCTAATGATGCCTCAGTTGAGGCGCCGGCGTGCGGATTCCAGGCTTATCCAGCTCGCATCGAGATCGGCGTGCGCGCGCCCGACCCAGGCTTCGCCCCAGAAATAGTTGCAGCTCGTTTCGGCGCGCAGCAGGTGCCACATCGCGTCCTCGAGCTGGCGATGCAGCATGCCGTCGTCGCTGCGGATCTCGCCGGCGCGCCAGCGCGCGTCATGGATCGCCCGGCTCGTGGTTGCGACGCGCGCCAGCGCATCGCGCTGCGCCTGGGAGCCGGTCCACTGGACGAAGCCGTGGCCGTGATGCCAGCCGGTGTTCCAGGCGCCGGCCGACAACGACACTTCGCCGGCCGCGCCGTAGCGATCGAGATAGTCGTCGATGAACGCGGGCCGCAGCGGCGTCGCGCCCTGGCGCACCCGCTCGAGCAGCTCGAGATAGAAGCCCCAGAAATTGGCGCGCGGCTGCGGATTGCGGAACCAGCCGCCGTTGTCGCCGTCGGTCGCCGTCGTCACCAGCGGCGGGAAATCGCAGTGTCGCGTGCGCTGCCGCACTTCGCGGACGAACCAGTCGGCGTCCATGCCCGATTCCTGCGCATTGGAAAGATCGCGGTCGCGCACCACGACGACGATCTCGGCGTCTGCGTAGCGCGCGATATGCGGGCGGTAGCGCAGCTCGTGCCACGGCATCGGCGACAGCGCTTCGACATGCTCGCTGTCGACCAGCACGTAGCGGTAGCCGAGGCGCTTCAGCAGCGGTATCAGCTCCATGCCGAAGCCCATCTCCGGCGGCCAGAATCCCTGAAAGCCGTTGCGCCAGAACAGATGCCGGGCGATTCCCTGCCACCGCGCGAGGTGCTCATCGCGATCGGCGGCGGGAATCAGCGGCAGCACCGGATGGTAGTAGCCGGTGCCGAGGATGCGGAACAGCGCCTCGTTCTGGAAGTGCCACAGCAGGCTGCCGCAGTCGACGGTGCCATAGACGCGCGCCTGGAAATCGGGATCGGCCAGCGTCTCCAACAGCGTGCCCGAGAACGCGAGATGCACGCGCGCCAGGTCTTCCTGGCCCCATAGGCTGCGCGGAATGCGATCCATCGCCTGGAGGATTTCAGCCGCTTCCCAACTCCCCTGATCCAGCAACTGCTGCAGGTTCCCCGCGGGCTGGTGCAGGTTGAGGACCAGGGCGTGATGGATGCCTTGCATCGTTCACACGATCGTTCGCAAGAGGAACCTGAATGACGGCCGCGACGGCGATCTGCCCAATCTAGTTGGGCAAACCCGACTATGCAAGGCGGTATTTGACGTGCGCCGGACGCCGGTCCAGCAGCCACGCCGGGTACTGAGCGCCATATATGAGGCAGACGAAGCCCCGGCTTTCAGCGGAACCGCATGCCCTCGGGCCGCTGCCCGGCAGCCCGGATACGCGCCACCATGGCGTCGAATCTGGTCTGACGCTTCTCGATTTGTTCGAGCGCGCCCGGTAAGCGCTTTTCCTTGAATTGCTCGCCGCACAGGTCGGCGACGGTTTCCGTTACTGCGGCGGCGGCGTCGAGTTGGTGAAAATGCCGCGCGTAGCAGGCCTCGTCGCGCAGGCTGAAACGCAGAATGCGTTCGGCGAGCTTCAGGATCGTGCGCTGGCGTTCGGCGGCCAGGGTCTCCAGGAATCTTCCGGCGCAGGCAACGGCGATCCGCGCCTGGTCGATGCCGGCTTCATTGCGCTTGATCGGATAGTAGGCGAGGTTGCCGATCTTCATCTCGAGCAGGAGCGCCGGATGTACGACCCGGATCGTCTTGCCATCCACGACGATGGACAAGGCCATCGACTCGATATCGTCGGCGCTGATGTTGTCGATGCGATAGAGGAAGTCGACCTCGATCGGGTCGCTTCCGGGGCGGCGGATGGCGAGCTTGCCGCTGTTCGGCGTGCGGTCGTCGAGGTCGGCGATGTATTCCTTTACGTCTTCGCCCGATGCCAGCAGCGCTGACGCCGCATCGTCGATCGCCACGCGGCCGCCGAAGTAATCGACGTCCTTCGTCAGGTTCCGGACCAGCGAGGGCAGCGCGTAGAGGTTGCGGTAGAGATCGACGGCCATGCCGCCGATCAGCACGCTGTCGCCGCCGGCGGCGCTGATCTTGCCGACTACGTCGAGGAGCATCCGGCTGTCGGGCAAGTCGCTCACGTGCCTTCTTCTTCCTGTTCCGCAGGCAATTGAAGAATCCGAATCGTAGCGCCGGCAAAGGGGCTATAGGTCTGATCGCTTGCCAGGAAGGCGGCCTGTCCGGCCGATTTGCGGTCCCGATGGTCGGCCGGCAGCAATTCGAGGACCGGCGCCAGCACGATTTTTCCGTCTTCCACGGATACCGTAAGTCGGTCCTTGGCCTTAAGACCGAGGGACGCCAGTACCGGCGCCGGGATGATGGCGCCGAGCGACGTGCCGATGGGACGGATGACGGTTGCTTTCATGCAGGACATTATAATGCGCGAGCATTATAATGTCCATCGCGCTTGTCGATGCTAGAGCACGTCGGCGGCGTGGTCCGCGAGCCGCGAGCGTTCGCCGCGCTGCAGCGTGACGTGGCCGGAATGCGACCAGCCCTTGAAGCGGTCGACGACGTAGGTCAGCCCCGAACTGCCCTCGGTCAGGTAGGGCGTGTCGATCTGCGCCATGTTGCCGAGGCACACGACCTTGGTGCCGGGGCCGGCGCGCGTCACCAGCGTCTTCATCTGCTTCGGCGTCAGGTTCTGCGATTCGTCGATGATGAGGAACTTGTTGATGAAGGTGCGGCCGCGCATGAAGTTGAGCGACTTGATCTTGATGCGGCTGCGGATCAGGTCCATGGTGGCGGCGCGGCCCCAGTCGCCGCCGTAGCCGCCCGGCTGGCCGCCTTTCTCGTCGCCGTCGGCGGGGCGGTTGAGCACGTCGAGGTTGTCCTCGATGGCGCCCATCCACGGCGTCATCTTCTCCTCCTCGGTGCCCGGCAGGAAGCCGATGTCCTCGCCCACCGGCACGGTGACGCGCGTGATGATGATCTCGGTGTAGCGCTTGACCTCGAGCGTCTGCGTCAGCGCCGCAGCCAGGGTCAGCAGCGTCTTGCCGGTGCCGGCCTGGCCGAGCAGCGTGACGAAATCGATCTCGGGGTCCATCAGCAGGTTGAGCGCGAAGTTCTGCTCGCGGTTGCGCGCCGTGATGCCCCACACGGCGTTCTTCGAGTGGGCGTAGTCGGTGACCGTCGTCAGCGACGCCTTCTTGCCGCTGGTCTCGCGCACGAAGGCGTAGAACGCCTTTTCGCCGGCGGCGCCGGGTTCGAGGTAGACGAACTCGTTGACCAGCATGTCGGGACACAGCGGCCCCTGCACCTGGTACCAGGTGCGCCCGTCCTCCTTCCCGGACTTCATGTCCTTGCCGTGCGTCTCCCAGAAATCGCGCGGCAGTTCCTTGGTGCCGGTGTAGAGGAGGTCGGTGTCCTCGAGCACCTTGTCGTTGAAGTAGTCCTGCGCGTCGAGGCCCAGCGCGCGGGCCTTGATGCGCATGTTGATGTCCTTCGACACCAGGATGACGCGGCGCTTGGGGAATTTCTGGGTCAGCCAGAGCGCGACGGCGATGATCTGGTTGTCGGACTTCGAGGTCGGCAAGGACGTCGGCAGCGCGCCGTTGACGGCCTCGGTCTGAAGGAACAGCCGCCCGGTGGCCAGCCCGCTCGACGGTCCCTCGAGCGCAATGCCTTCCTTGATCGCATGCTCCTCGCCCGAAATGATGTCCTCGAGCGTGCGGCTTGCCTGGCGGGCGTTGCGCGCGACTTCCGACATGCCCTTCTTGTTCGCGTCGAGTTCCTCCAGGGTCATCATCGGCACGAACACGTCGTGCTCCTCGAAGCGGTAGAGGCTCGTCGGATCGTGCATCAGCACGTTGGTGTCGAGGATGAAGATCTTGGTGGCAGGCTTGCTGGACTTGGAGCGCTTGGCGTTCATGGAAACCTCGCGAGGGGGACTGGGCTCACGATAGCCACTGGCCGTCCCCCGCCGTGCGGAAAAGAAGCGGAGGATTTCGCGTTATTTCGGGGATTACAGCCCGGCGACGGCCTGCAGCACCTCGGCGGCATGGCCGTCGGCCTTCAGCGCGCGCCATTCGCGGCGCACCTTGCCGGTCGCGTCGATCAGGAAGGTCGAGCGCTCGATGCCCTGGACTTCCTTGCCGTAGAGCTTCTTGGTCTTGATCACGCCGAACAGCCGGCAGGCGGTCTCGTCGCCGTCGGACAGCAGGTCGAAGGGCAGGCCCAGCTTGGCCTTGAAGCCTTCGTGCGAGCGCATCGAATCGCGCGAGATGCCGAAGACCGCGCAGCCATGCTTGGCGAAATCGCCGTGCAGGTCGCGGAACTGGCCGGCCTCGGCGGTGCAGCCCGGCGTGTTGTCCTTCGGGTAGAAGTAGATCACGCAGGGCTTGCCGCGCTGCTGCGACAGGCGGAACTGCTTGTCGCCGGTGGACGGCAGGGAAAAATCGGGGACTTCGAGCCCGACGAGCGAGACGTTGGACATGCAGCCTCCTGGGG
>DAIDAU010000451.1 GCA_027310465.1 Rhodocyclaceae bacterium | reverse complement strand
CCTCGAGATCGTCGGTGAGGGCATCGAAACGGCGGACACGCTGGGCTATCTGCGCGGCGTCGGCTGCGACCAGGCGCAAGGCTACTTCTTCAGCCGGCCGCTGCCGCCGGACGAGTTCGCCTCCTGGTATCGCGCCCGCGTCCTGCATTGAGGTCGCGATGACGGCGTGCTGTGGTACACTGCGCGCCGCGCTGGCCTCTTATCAGTCATTTGCCGCGCGTCGCGATTAGATTCCCTTTCCGCGTTTCCCCCTAAGCGTTTCTGCCTCGACTGGTCCGTGAGCATCACGGGTGGGCCGAATCGAGGAGTATTCCGTGCAATTCACAGACCTCGGCCTGCGCGCCGAAATTTTGCGTTCCATTTCCGAGCAGGGCTACGACACGCCCACGCCGATCCAGGCCCAGGCCATTCCCGTGGTGCTCGAAGGCCGCGATCTGATGGCCGCGGCGCAGACCGGCACCGGCAAGACGGCCGGCTTCACGCTGCCGATCCTGCAGCTCCTGTCGTCGCGCGACACCGGGCTCTCGCTCAAGCGCTTCAAGCCGCGCGCGCTGATCCTGGTGCCGACGCGCGAGCTCGCGGTGCAGGTGCATGACAGCGTGCGCACCTACGGCAGACATCTGCAGCTCAAGTCCGCGGCGATCTTCGGCGGCGTCGGCATGACGCCGCAGATCAAGACGCTGCGCGCCGGCGTCGACATCGTCGTCGCCACGCCCGGCCGCCTGCTCGACCACGTCGCGCAGCGCACCGTCGATCTCTCCGGCATCGAGATCCTGGTGCTCGACGAGGCCGATCGCATGCTCGACATGGGCTTCATCCGCGACATGCGCAAGATCATCGCGCTGCTGCCGAAGCAGAAGCAGAGCCTGCTGTTCTCGGCGACCTTCTCCGACGAGATCCGCGGTCTCGCCACCGGGCTGCTGAACAATCCGGCCAGCGTCGAGGTGACGCGCCGCAACGCGCCGGCCGAGGCGGTCGCGCAGTCGGTCTACCACGTCGATCGCGAGCGCAAGCGCGACCTGCTGATCCAACTGATCGACGACCACGGCTGGCACCAGGTGCTGGTGTTCACGCGCACCAAGCACGGCGCCGACGCGCTCGCCGACAAGCTCGGCCGCGCCGGCATCCGCTCCGCGGCGCTGCACGGCAACAAGAGCCAGAACCAGCGCCAGCGCGCGCTCGAGGATTTCAAGAAGCTCAAGGTGGCCGTGCTGGTCGCCACCGACATCGCGGCGCGCGGCATCGACATCGACGAGCTGCCGCACGTCATCAACTACGAGCTGCCCAACGTGCCGGAGGACTACGTGCACCGCATCGGCCGCACCGGCCGCGCCGGCAGCTCGGGGCAGGCGGTGTCGCTGGTCTGCGTCGACGAGCACAAGCTGCTGCGCGACATCGAGCGCCTGCTGAAGAAGGATATCGAGAAGCGCGTCGTGCCCGGTTTCGAGCCCGATCCGCGCATCAAGGCCGAGCCGATCCAGCCGAGCCGCGGCGCGCGGCAGGCGCCGCGCGGCGGCAAGCCGGCGGGGCAGCGCAACGGCGCCGCCGCCGGCCAGCGCAAGCCGCAGCAGCCCGGCGCGGGCCGCACGGCCGCGCCGCGCCGCAACGGCGGCGCACGCCAGGGCGCGCGCTACTCCTGAGCGCGTTTCGCCATCGCGGGATACCATGCCTGCCATGCGCGTCGAAGACATCCGCCGGCGCCTGCGCGCCGCCGGCGCCAAGCCCTGCCACGAGGCGCGCGCGCTGCGTGCGTGGATGCAGGCGCGCCCGCTCGACGACGGCGACGAGCATCCCGAGCGCGCGGCGCCGAAGGCGCTGCGCGCCGCACTGCCCGCCCTGGAAACCGAGTTGCGACGCCTGGTGCGCCTGCGCGCCGAGCATCCCAGCGCCGACGGTTCGGCCCGCTGGCTGCTCGAGCTGGCCGACGGCCAGACCGTGGAAAGCGTCCTGCTGCCGCACGACGGCCTGTGCGTC
>DAIDAU010000449.1 GCA_027310465.1 Rhodocyclaceae bacterium | reverse complement strand
GTGGCGAGCTGCATCAGTTCGACGCCGCGGCCGGCCCAGTCGCGCTTCAGGTCGTTGAGCAGCGTGCGCCAGGTGTCGTCGTCGAACTCCTCGTCGAACATCTTCTTGAGCTCGGACATCGGCATCGGATCGTTCGCCGCGAGCAGCGCGGTCTCGAGCACCAGCTTGTAGTCTTCAGGCTTGTAGAGCGTCAGTGTCATCGGCGTTTTCGGGCAGTTTGACGTAGATGGGCGCAAGCGCTTCGTTCTGGGTGATCTGGATCATGCTCTCGCGGGCGAGTTCGAGCACGGCGAGGAAATGCACCACCAGGCTCGGCAGGCCGGCCTCGAGGTCGAACAGGTCCTCGAAGACGACGTAGCCGCGTCCGGCCAGCTTGCGCATGACGAGCGTCATGTGCTCGCGCACCGACAGCTCCTCGCGCTGGATCTTGTGATGCTGCTTGACGCGCGCCTGCTTCATCAGCGACAGCCAGGCCACCTGCAGGTCGTGCAGGTTCACGTCGGGCTGCTTCTCGACGACCTCGTCGTTGATCCAGACGCTCACCCATTCGAAGTCGCGATGGACCTGCGGCAGCTCGTCGAGCTTCGCCGCGGCGGCCTTCATGCGCTCGTACTCGAGCAGGCGGCGCACCAGCTCGGCGCGCGGGTCCTCCGGCTCGCCGGTCTCCGCGCGCGGCGGGCGCGGCAGCAGCATGCGCGACTTGATCTCGAGCAGCATCGCCGCCATCAGCAGGTATTCGGCGGCCAGCTCGAGGTTGCGCTTGCGCATCGCCTCGACGTACTCGAGGTACTGCCGCGTGAGCGGCGCCATCGGGATGTCGAGGATGTTCACGTTCGCCTTGCGGATCAGGTAGAGCAGCAGGTCGAGCGGGCCCTCGAAGGCCTCGAGGAACACCTCGAGCGCGTCCGGCGGGATGTAGAGGTCGCGCGGCAGCGTCGGCATCGGCTCGCCGTAGAGCTTGGGCACGTGCGCCTCGGGCGGCAGGGGCGCCTCGGCGACGGACGCATCCGCCGTTGCGGTGGTTTCTTCGTTCATCACGACACCGTGTAGGCGGCGGTGGCGACCGAAATCAGCTCGCCGCCGTCGTTGAACAGCTCCATGTGCGCCACCGCCACCTTGTTGCCGGTGCGCAGCGGCGATCCCTTGCAGACGAACCACTCGCCGATGCCGGGCCGCAGGTAGTCGACGCGCAGGTCGATGGTGCCGATGCGCGAGAAGCGTTCGATGCGCTCGGCCAGCGGCTTGTCCTTGAGCTTCTGCTGCACGCCGAGGAAGGCGACCAGGCCGCCGGTGAGGTCGTGCACCGACGAGATGACGCCGCCGTGCAGCATGCCGCGCTCGAAGTTGCCCACCAGCTCGGGGCGCATGGCGAAGCGCACCTCGGGCCGCTCATGGTCGAGCGACAGCACCTCGATGCCGAGCACGCGGTTGAACGGGATCCTCTCGACGAAGATCTCGTGAGCGGCCTGCAGCAGTTGGCGTTCGGTCTCGGAATGGTGCATGACGCTCAACTATAGTCGAGGCCGATCGCCTCGCGCACGTCGCGCATGGTCTCCTGCGCGAGCTTCCTCGCCTTCTCGCAGCCGTCGGCGATGATGTTGCGCACCAGCTGCGGATCGTCCTCGTACATGCGGGCGCGCTCGCGCATCGGCGCCTGCTCCTCGAGCACGCCCTCGATCACCGGCTGCTTGCAGTCGAGGCAGCCGATGCCGGCCGAGCGGCAGCCCTGCTGCACCCAGGCCTTGACCTCCTCGCCCGAATAGATCTTGTGGAACTCCCACACCGGGCACTTCTCCGGATCGCCCGGATCGGTGCGGCGCACGCGCGCCGGGTCGGTCTGCATGGTGCGGATCTTCTTCCTGATCGATTCCTCGTCCTCGCGCAGCGCGATGGTGTTGCCGTAGGACTTGGACATCTTCTGGCCGTCGAGGCCCGGCATGCGCGAGGCGGCGGTCAGCAGGGCGTCCGGCTCGACCAGGATCATCTTGCCGCTGCCTTCGAGGTAGCCGAACAGGCGCTCCTTGTCGCCCAGGCTGAGGTTCTGCGCGTCGTTGAGCAGCGCCTTGGCCTGCTCGAGCGCGTCGTCCTCGCCCTTCTCCTGGAAGCGCGTGCGCAGCTCGTCGTAGAGCTTGGCGCGCTTGCTGCCGAGCTTCTTCACCGATTCCTTCGCCTTCTCCTCGAAGTTCGGCTCGCGGCCGTAGAGGTGGTTGAAGCGACGCGCGATCTCGCGCGTGAATTCGATGTGCGGCACCTGGTCCTCGCCCACGGGCACCTTGTCGGCGCGGTAGATCAGGATGTCCGCCGCCTGCAGCAGCGGATAGCCGAGGAAGCCGTAGGTGGTGAGGTCCTTGTGCGTGAGCTTCTCCTGCTGGTCCTTGTAGGTCGGCACGCGCTCGAGCCAGCCCAGCGGCGTCATCATCGACATCAAAAGATGCAGTTCGGCATGCTCGGGCACGCGCGACTGGATGAACAGCGTCGCCTGCGAGGGATCGACCCCGGCCGCCAGCCAGTCGACGATCATGTCCCAGGCGTTCTGCGTGATCGTGCCCGGCTCGTCGTAGGCCGTCGTCAGCGCATGCCAGTCGGCGACGAAGAACAGGCACGGATACTCGTGCTGCAGCTTGATCCAGTTGGCGAGTACGCCGTGATAGTGGCCGAGGTGAAGGCGGCCCGTGGGGCGCATACCGGAGAGGACTTTTTCTGCGTACATAGCGGTTAAATACCAAACAGTGCCTTGACGAGCAACAGGAACAGACCCATCAAGGGAAACAGCACGGTGTCGAGGATGCCGGTGAACAGCAGGGCGAGCAGGATCACCAGGCCGAAGCGCTCGAGCTGCGCGAACTTCCAAGCGGCTCCCGCCGGCAGCACGCTCACCATGATGCGGCCGCCGTCGAGCGGCGGGATCGGCAGCAGGTTGAGGATCATCAGGCCGGTGTTCACGAACAAGCCGGCGCGGCTCATCTCCGCCATGGCGTCGCTGTAGGCGTGGTCGGGCATGACGATGGTCAGCTTCAGCAGCAGCGCCCAGGCGATCGCCATCAGCAGGTTCGCCCCCGGACCGGCGGCGGCGACCCAGAACATGTCCTGCTTGGGCCGGCGCAGCTTGCCGAAGTTCACGGGCACCGGCTTGGCCCAGCCGAACAGCAGGCTGGCGTGGCTGACCAGCAGGATCAGCGCCGGCACCAGGATGGTCCCCACCGGATCGATGTGCTTCAGCGGATTGGCCGTCACGCGCCCCGCCCGCCATGCCGTCTGGTCGCCGAAGTGGCGCGCCACGTAACCGTGCGCGGCCTCGTGCAGCGTGATCGCGAAGATGACCGGAAGCGCGTTGATCGCGAGCTTCTGGATGTCGAAGTCCATGGAACGGGGAAAGAGCCGGGGAAGCGCGGATTCTATCAGACCGGGCTTTCCAGCCCGAACGGCTCCAGCGGCCCGCGCCCCGCCCGCACGAGCTCCGGCGCGCCGCCGACGAGATTGACGACGGTGGTCGCCTGGCTGGTGCAGGTGCCGGCGTCGACGATCAGCTCGACCTGCTTGCCGATGCGCGCCGCGATCTCGTCGGCATCGCCGAGCGGCTCGGCGTCGCCGGCGAGGATCAGCGTCGAAGTCAGCAGCGGCTCCCCGAGTTCCTGCAGCAGCGCCAGGGCCAGCTTGTGGTCGGGAATGCGCAGGCCGATGGTCTTGCGCTTCGGATGCAGCACGCGGCGCGGCAGCTCCTTGGTGCCCTCGAGGATGAAGGTGTAGCTGCCGGGCGTGGTCGCCTTGAGCAGGCGATAGGTCGCGTTGTCGACGCGCGCGTAGGTCGCGATCTCGGAGAGGTCGCGGCACATCAGCGTGAACAGGTGGCGCTCGTCGACGCCGCGCAGGCGCCGGATGCGATCGAGCAGGCCGGCATCGCCGAGATGCCCGCACAGCGCGTAGCCCGAATCGGTCGGCACGGCGATCAGGCCGCCTTCGCGCACCATGTTGGCGGCCTGCGCCACGCGGTGCGGCTGCGGATGGTCGGGGTGGATGGAAAGGACGATCGCCATCAGATCAGCTCGGTCCACACCGGCGTGAGGTCGGGCGGCAGCTCGGGCAGCTTGCCCAGATCGATCCAGCTCTCGCCGGGGCCGTGGAAGTCGGAGGCGCGCGAGGCGAGAAAGCCGAACTTCCGCGCCACCCGTGCGTACTCCTGGGTCTCGTCGTCGCCGTGCGAGCCCGAGATCACCTCGATGCCGCGTCCGCCCAGCTCCTTGAAGGCGCCGAACATCTCGTGCAGCTCGGCCTTGCTGAGCCGGTAGCGGCCGGGATGCGCGATCACCGCGATGCCGCCGGCGCCGCGGATCCACGACAGCGCATCCTCCAGCGTCGCCCACGGATGCCCGACGTAGCCGGGCTTGCCCTTGGCGAGCCACGAGTCGAAGACGTACTTCACTTCCTTGGCGTGGCCGAGCTCGACGATGTAGCGCGCGAAGTGCGCGCGCGAGATCAGCGCCGGGTTGCCGGCGTACTTGAGCGCGCCCTCGTAGGCGCCGTGGATGCCGACCTTGTCGAGTTCCGCGGCCATGCGTTGCGCGCGCGAATCGCGTCCGCCGCGCACCTTGGCGAGCCCGGCGATCAGCGGCGCGTATGCCGCGTCGAAGCCAAGGCCGACGATGTGCACCGTCTGGTCGTCGCCCCACGACACGGACACCTCGACGCCGTTGCAGAAGCGCAGGCCGATGGCGGCCGCTTCGGCGCGCGCCTCCGCCAGGCCGCCGATCTCGTCGTGATCGGTCAGCGCCAGCAGGTCCACCTCGTTGGCCTTGGCGCGGCGCACCAGTTCGGCCGGCGCCAGCAGCCCGTCCGAGACCGTCGAGTGGCAGTGCAGGTCGGCGTTGAAGTGGGTCGGCGTCACGCGAAGAACTCCTCGATCAGGTGCGCCACCGCCTCCGGGCGGTCGTGGTGCATGTTGTGGCCGCAATCGTCGAGCATGACGTCGCGGGCGGCAGCGAAGCAGGCGAGGCGCTGGCGGTAGTCGTCCTCGTCCGGGATGTATTCGCGCATGAACGCCGAATCCCGGCCGCGCACCGACAGCACGGGCGCCGCCACGCGCCGCCAGCAGGCGCGCGCTTCCTCGATGCGGTAGAGCACCGGATTCACCCAGCGATGGCGCGGATCGGCGGCGAAGCGAAGGCCGCCCGCCACCTCCTGCGCCATGTGCTCGGCAAGGAAATCGGCCCGCGTCGGCGTGAGGCGCGGATTGTCGCGGCGCAGCCGCGCGGCGAAGGCCGCGCGATTGGCATGGAGGCGCGAGTTCAGCGGTTCGCGCAACTGACCGAGCCATTTGCCGAAGCGGCCGGGCGCGTCGTCGGGGTCGGTGGGCCGCAGGCCGAAGCCCTCGAGGTTCACGATGCCGGCGACGCGCTCGGGCCGTACGCCAGCGTAGATCGCCGCGACGTTGCCGCCCATGCTGTGGCCGACGATGCGCACTGGCGCGCCGGGCGAATAATGGTCGAGCAGCGCATCGAGATCGGCGAGGTAGTCCGGGAACCAGTAGGCGTCGTCGTTCCATTGCGACAGGCCGAAGCCCCGCCAGTCGGGCGCGACCACGCGCCATTCGCGCTGCAAGGCATCGACGACGAACTGGAAGCTCGCCGAGACGTCGTGCCAGCCGTGCAGCATGAACAGCATCGGCGCCGCGGCATCGCCCCAGAGGCGGACATGCAGACGCCGCTCGCGGACGCGGACGTACTCGGAAACGCTTCGCTTCATCGGCGCGATTCTAGCAGCCGGCAACCGTCCGGCATGCCCGCCGGCGCGCCGGGAGAAACCTTCAGGACGTCCGGCCGCGGCGCCGGTCGGGAAATTGTATGACGACGGAATTAACGCGCCGCTCGGCCGAGGGCGGGTTTTCGCGGCCGGCCGGCGCCGGAAACACGGTCAGCGCCAACGCCTGCAGGAATGCGGCCGCGAGCACCGCCTGCAGCCCCGCCGCCGCTTCCATCCATGCCTGCAGCGGACCCGCGGCGCCGCGCATCTGCGAGCGCTGCGCCTCCATCCATTGCGGCACGCCGAAGTCGCGCAGCACGCCTTCCATCACCTCGGCATAGCGGGCCGCGCTGTCCATCAGCACGATCGCGGCCGCCTGGGCCTGCAACTCCATCAGGCGCTGGCTCGCTTCGCCCAGATGCTGGAACACGTTGGCCGCAGTGTCCGCGAACGGCCCGGCGCTCTTTCCCTGCGAATACGCGGCACTGCCGGACTTCATCATGGCATGGTCCCCCTGAGGTTATCGGACGCGTCAGGTCCGTGCCGAATTTCGACTCGGCGGCGGATCACTGAGTTTCGCCCAATCGCCATCATGCCGCCGCGGCGGGCATGGTTATGGCTGCAGCTTGGCGTCCTCGACCAGCACCTTGTAGGCGTATCCCGCGCCGAAGTCCTTGTCGGTGCGCACGGTGCCCTTGGCGACGACCACCGCGCCCACTTGCGTCGTATCGTTCGTGGTGACCAGCAGGTCGTTGCTGTTGTCGTTCGCGCTGCCGGAGCCGTCGCGCAGATGGACCCAGTTCTTGCCCATGATGCCCGGGCTGAATTTGACGACCTTGGCGCGCACCGACACGCTCTTGTCCTTGAGCTCCGCGCCCTTGGTCACGACCTCCGCGACGGTGCGCGCATCGGCGCCGGCCGCCTTCTCGACCTTCACGTCGGCGATGTCGGCCGCCTTCGGCTGCACGCCGCCATGGGCTTTCGCCATTTCGCCCGCCGACGGCATGTCGCCGGCGAGGTTGCCGAACACGATGGTCGGGAAGGTCCGCTTGAGCGCCTTGCTCTCGAAATTGGTCATCACCATCGCGTTCTCGATGGCGACCTGCGCACCCTTCTTGAGCGGCGCGCGCGCCACCGCGGCCCAGGTCTCGCCGTCCTTGGTCTTGAGGCGCAGATAGCTGTACGACTCGACGTCCTTGATCTCGACGATCGTGCCTTTGAGCGTCGTGCCGGCTGTCGGCATCGGTGCGTC
>DAIDAU010000398.1 GCA_027310465.1 Rhodocyclaceae bacterium | reverse complement strand
CGAGAGCGCCGGGCAGTGCCGGAGCCGGCACTGCAGTCGTGACAACCAGCAAGGAGACAGATATGGCATCCACTACCTATACCGGCAGCCAACCGCAAGCGGGCGCGCGCATCGTCGGCGGACACAAGGGCGAAGGCCCGGGTCCCGAAGTCATGGCCGCCGATACGCTCGAAGGCGATTCCGTGGTGAATCCGGCCGGCGAGGAACTCGGCGAGATCAAGGACATCATGATCGACGTCAAGAGCGGCCGCGTCGCCTACGCGGTGCTGTCCAAGGGCGGCGTCCTCGGCATCGGCGACAAGCTGTTCGCGATTCCGTGGAGCGCGCTGACGCTCGACGCCGATCGCAAGTGCTTCATCCTCGACGTCAGCAAGGAGCGCATGGACAAGGCGCCGGGGTTCGACAAGGACCACTGGCCCTCGATGGCGGACCTCAATTGGGCGACGCAGATTCACTCGTACTACGGGCAGCCGAACTATTGGCAACCACCGCCTGAGGTTTGATGCGTTTAGATGGAGGTTGAGCGCTCGTGCCAGTTCCTGGACCAGAACGGCAGAGCGTCGAGCCGCGGGTGGCGGGTGGTCGTCGACGCGTAGGTAAAGGAGGAGGCGGACGCCTTATCGCTCTTGTCCGCCGGGGGACACGAAGCGGCGACGACCACCCGTCGCCCGCGGCGGTTCAGCGCGAGCGGTTTTAACGAACCCTAACGCCGCACCGCCGCCAAAATGCCCTGCATCAGCGCCAACGGTGTCGGCGGACAGCCAGGCACGGTGACATCGACCGCAATGACGTTGTCGACGCGGCCGCAAGAGGCATAGCTCTCGCCGAACGGTCCCCCGGTGCAGCCGCAATCGCCGACAGCGACCACCAGCTTCGGATCGGGCGTGCAATCGTAGGCGATGCGCAGCGCATTCTCCATGTTCTTCGTCACCGGGCCGGTGACGAGCAGCATGTCGGCGTGGCGCGGACTCGCGACGAACTTGATGCCGCGGCCTTCGAGGTTGTAGTAGGGGTTGTTGAGCGCGTGGATCTCGAGCTCGCAGCCGTTGCAGGAGCCGGCGTCGACCTCGCGGATGGTCAGGGCGCGGCCGAGGATCTTGATGATCTCGTCGTGCAGCCGCCCGATCTCGGCGGCCGGCGCCGCGGTTTCGGCCGGCGGCGTCTCGGTGAGGATGCCGGTGCGCAGGATGCGCTTGAGCACGGGAATCATAAATCCGCTCCGCTGTAGCTCAGGTTGAACGACTTGTTGATCAGCGGGAAGTCCGGAACGATGTCGTTGAGCACCGCGTGTTCGACGGCCGGCCAGGCCTGCCACGAGGGATCGTGCGGATGCACGCGCGCGAGCTTGCCGCGCTCGTCGAGCTGCACGCCGACGAGGACTTCGCCGCGCCAGGCTTCGACGACGCCGAGGCCGCCGGCGCCGGGCGTGGGAACGACTTCGACGCGCGTGCCGCCGGTCGGCAGCGTCACGGCGAGCTCGCGGATCAGGCGCAGGGATTCGAGGATTTCGCCGAAGCGCAGCGCCGCGCGGGCGGCGACGTCGCCGCGCTCGTCGATGTACGGGCGAACGCCCAGCGCCGCGTAGGGCGGCGGCGGCGTGTAGCCCTGGCGGTAAGCGCGGGCGTCGAGCAGCAGGCCGGTGGCGCGCGCCGCCATGCCGGTGAGCGAGAGCTCGCGCGCCAGGTCGGCGCTGATGATGCCGGTGGTGAGGAAGCGGTCCATCAGGCCGGCGTGTTCGACGTAGATCTTGCGCAGCGCATTCACTTCCGGCGTCAGCGCGTAGCACTGCTCGACGATGGCGTCGCAGGCGGCGCCGTCGAGATCGACATTGACGCCGCCGGGGACGATGCGGTCCATCATGAAGCGGTGGCCGAAGAGGCGCGCGTTGAGCCGCAGCCAGTCTTCCTTGAGGCGCATGAATTGCGTCAGGCCGAAGGCCAGCGCGGCGTCGTTGCCGAGCGCGCCGAGGTCGCCGAGATGATTGGCGACGCGCTCGCGCTCGAGCATGATGGCGCGCAGGCCGAGCGCGCGTGGCGGCGGCGCGATGCCGCAGGCCGCCTCGATCGCCGAGGCGTAGGCCCAGGCGTAGGCGCAGGTGGAGTCGCCCGAGACGCGGCCGACGACGCGGGAGGCCGCCGCGACATCCATGCCCATCATCAGCTTCTCGACGCCCTTGTGCTGATAGCCCAGGCGCTGCTCGAGGCGCAGCACCTTCTCGCCGACGACGGAGAAGCGGAAGTGTCCCGGCTCGATGATGCCGGCGTGGATCGGGCCGACGGGAATCTCGTGCGCGCCGTCGCCGCCGACCTTGACGAATTCATAATCGGACGGCAGGTTGGGGAAGCCCACGCCGACGCCCGCTTCGTGCTTCGCGTCGTGCCGCAGCGGATACCAATCCGCCGGCCAGCCGCCGTGGCGCAGCCAGGGCCGCTGGTCGGGGCCGTTGTGCGCGATGCCCACCATGTCGCGCGCGGCGCGCTGCATGCGGTTGGCCGTCGGGAAGATGCCGGAGAGATCGGGATAGACGGGATCGGCGGCGGGCAGGTCGAGGCTGACCTGGGCGTGGCCGTTGTCGATGCCGAAGACGCAGTGCAGGCGGAAACCTCCGCTGCGCAGGCGCTCGTCGGAGCCCCACAGGGCGGCGATGCGGCCGCCGTTGCGGAACGCCGCGGTGGCGAAGTTCCACAGCTCGCTGCCGCCGGCGGCGCGGCCGGCCCATACCGGGCTGCCCAGTCCCGCCTGCTTTTCGAATTCGATCGGCTCCTCGTAGAACTTCATCAGCCGAGCATCCTCGAGGCTTCGTGGAACCAGCGCGTCAGGTAGGGCGGAATGTAGAGGCCGATCATCAGCACGATCGACAGGTGCACGAACACCGGCGTGATGGCGGGCGCGTGCGGCAGCGCCTTGGCCTGCGTCTCGCCGAACACCATCGGCTGCACCTTGCCGAAGATCGCGGCGAAGGCGACGCCCAGCGCGGTGAGCAGGATCGGCGTGGCCCAGGGATGGAATTTCATCGCGTGCGTGAGGATCATGAACTCGCTGGCGAAGACGCCGAAGGGCGGCATGCCGAGGATCGCCAGCGTGCCGAGCATCAGGCCCCAGCCGATCACCGGGTTGATCTTCATCAGGCCGCGGATGTCCTCCATCAGCTGCGTGCCGGTCTTCTGCGCGGCGTGGCCGACGGCGAAGAAGATCGCGGACTTGGTCAGCGAGTGCATCGTCATGTGCAAGAGGCCGGCGAAGTTGGCCACCGCGCCGCCCATGCCGAAGGCGAAGGTGATCAGGCCCATGTGCTCGATCGACGAGTAGGCGAACATGCGCTTGATGTCCTTCTGCCGCGAGAGGAAGAAGGCGGCGACGACCAGGGTGAACAGGCCGAAGCCCATCATCAGGTTGCCGGCGTAGCCGCTGCCGAGCGCGCCGTCGGCGAGCACCTTGCAGCGGATGATGGCGTAGAGCGCGACGTTGAGCAGCAGGCCCGACAGCACCGCCGAGATGGGCGTCGGGCCCTCGGCATGGGCATCCGGCAGCCAGGCATGCAGAGGGGCCAGGCCGACCTTGGTGCCGTAGCCGATCAGCAGGAAAATGAAGGCGAGATCGAGCAGCGCCGGATCCATGTGCGCCGCCGTCGCCTGCAGCAGGCTCCAGGTCATCGACGGCAGGCCCTCGCCCAGCACCGGCTGGCCGGCGAGATAGACCAAGATGGTGCCGAAAAAGGCGAGCGAGATGCCGACGCTCGCCAGGATGAAGTATTTCCACGCCGCCTCGATCGCCTGCGGCGTGCGGTAGAGGCCGACCATCACCACGGTGATCAGGGTCGCCAGCTCCAGGCCGACCCACATCAAGCCGATGTTGTTGGCCACCAGGGCGAGGTTCATCGAGCCCATCATCGCCTGGAAC
>DAIDAU010000388.1 GCA_027310465.1 Rhodocyclaceae bacterium | reverse complement strand
ATTGGCAACTATGCCGCCGTCACGTCGCGGGCCAAGTGCCGATGCAAAGTTGCGAACCTGACAGCCCGCCGTTCGCAGTCCAAAGAATAACCCCGCTTGGCCATAATGTACTGATCACCTGGCCAAATATGTCTTCGCACTGCGGATTCAAACCGCACCATGTCCAGGTTCCGGATGCTGCGCGCACGCCCAGATTCAGATTGCCGTTTGCGTCGACGACGGCGCTCGCAATATATGATCCGCTCGTGCAACTCGCCGACTTGCCGCGGAGCGGATAGAAGACGCCTTGCAAGCCCGTTTTCCCGCCACCCTGCGCCGCCTGCCAACTACCGGATTGGCAACTATGCCGCCGTCACGACCAAGTGGCGTGACATGATCTGCCGAAACCCTGATACGAGACACCTCCAAGATCGGCATACACAAGATTCGTATAGATGCCATCGCTAAACGTGCAACCAGTGCCGGCTATCCATCCGCAGGTTGTACCGCCGGACGCCGTTCCATCGCCACGCACTTGCACGGTGCCACTCGCGTCGACCTGCGCATACACGATAGCCCCGTTGATTGCGGTGCAACTGATCGACTGCCCAGCGAGCGCCTTCCAGACTTGACTCTTGCCGGCGCCCGCGATGATGCCGCCGTTCGCCGTCCACCTCCAGCTTCCGCTACTGAATTGGCAAGGCGATCAGTTCCCGAAGAAGTTGATGAACACATAGGGTTCGTCAACAGGCGGATGGCCGCAGCCACTGCAAGGAGTGAAATTATTCACCACATAGAATGATGCCGAATCAGTAGTTGGTACTGTGCCATCGGCAGGAGCCTTCACATAAGGATCAGTCATCCCGGTATTCCCTGCTGTGCCTACAATTGTGTAAAACGCATCATGCATTGGCGCTGAAAAGATGACTGTATAAAGCCCAGTGTTTCCCCTCCAAACTCCAGAGACATTAAAGCCGGATCGAATTGCGCACCATCCCGATCCACAGTTCGTGCCATCAAAATTAACCCACGCTCTTGCACCTTGCGCGGACTGTCGCCAAACACCGGATTGGCAAGAAAGTATCAAGCCTTGGGTCACCGAGCTTTGGGCTTCGGCACCAGGGTTGTATCCAGCGCAGCTGCTGTTATCCGCGACAACAAGAGTCGGAGTCACGGTGTTGGCCGATAGATTGCCAGCGACAGTAAGGTTGCCGGTGTCGTCAACCGCCATCGGCTGCCAAGCACCAGACCCATTGCAGGCGTATGCGCGAGCACCGGTCCCGACCGTGGGTGTCATCACGGTGTAGATCTGTCCCTTCGAGCCGACGTTGCACGCCGGCAGCGCAGCATAGGTCGCAGCCCAATTCGCTGCAGTCGCGCCCGCTATTGCCTGATACTTCGCGCCATCGCAATACGCAGGAGCCCCCGTCGTGGCATCCACTGCAATGTCGCCTTTGGTCGTGCAGGCCGTAGTGCCGGAGGTAACAGCAAGCAGATTCGTGATCTGGTTGCCGCCCATCTGCAGCGCCGCCGTCAGCGGCAAACGCCCGTCCCGAGCGTAATAGGTGTTGTAAAGGGTGGACTGCGTGCCGATTCGAATCGCCAAGACGCCGGCCGGCTGGCCAGTAATCGGATTCGCCGTATTCCAACCGGCGTTCTGGCCTACGATCGTGGCGCCGGCGCCGGACTTGGAGAACCCGCCGTCTGCACCAATCGCCTGCATAGCTGAGTTTATC
>DAIDAU010000375.1 GCA_027310465.1 Rhodocyclaceae bacterium | reverse complement strand
GGCCGAGAGCCCGGCCGACGAGTCGTGGGCCAACATCAACGCCATCGACGATCTCGCGGAAAGCCTGCTGCGCTGCGATTCGCACCTGACGGTCGCCGCGCTCGCCGGCAACGCCGGCGCCGGCGGCTGCTTCCTGGCGCGAGCCGCCGACCGGGTGTGGGCACGCGACGGCGTCATGCTGAATCCGCACTACAAGAACATGGGCAACCTCTACGGCTCGGAGTTCTGGACCTACCTGCTGCCGCCGCGCGTCGGCATCGAGGGCGCCCGGCGCATCATGCAGAACCGCCTGCCGATGAGCGCCCATGAATCCGTCGCCTGCGGCTTCTACGACGCCTGCCTGACGTCGGATGTCGCGGCATTCCGCGTCGATGTCGCCCGCCGTGCCGCCGAACTGGCCGATGCCGGAGATTTCGGAGCGCGCATCGCCGCCAAGAAGGCCGCCCGCGCGCGCGACGAAGCCGCCAAGCCGCTCGCCGTTTATCGCGCCGAAGAACTCGCGCAGATGAAGCGCAACTTCTACGGCTTCGATCCGAGCTACCACGTCGCGCGCTGGCACTTCGTGAGGAAGTCGCTGCCGTCGTGGACGCCGCGGCATCTGGCTGTCCACCGGGAACTTAAGGCGGCATGACAACCACCCTGCCGACCGTCCTCGTCGTCGACGACGAAGTGCGTTCGCAGGAGGCGCTGCGGCGCACGCTCGACGAGGAGTTCAGCGTCTTCACCGCGGGCAGCGCCGACGAGGCGATGCAGGTGATGGGCGCGGAGTTCGTGCAGATCATCCTCTGCGACCAGCGCATGCCGGGCACGTCGGGGGTGGAGTTCCTGCGCCAGGTGCGCGCGCAGTGGCCCGACACCATCCGCATCATCCTCTCCGGCTACACCGAGACCGAGGACATCATCGCCGGCATCAACGACGCCGGCATCTGGCAGTACCTGCTCAAGCCCTGGCATCCGGAGCAGCTGCTGCTGACGCTCAAGGGCGCCGCGAATCTCTGGCGCCTGCAGCAGGACAACCAGCGCCTTTCGCTCGAGCTGCGCGAGAGCCCGGCGCAGTTGCAGGCGCGCGTCGCCGCGAAGCGCGCGTCGGCAGCCGCGCGCGCCGGCTTCGAGCGCATCACGCGCGCCGCCGACAGCCCGCTCAACGCGCTGTGCGAGCAGGCGATGAAGGTCGCGCCGCACGACCTGGCGATCCTCATCACCGGCGAATCGGGTACCGGCAAGGAACTGCTGGCGCGCGCCATCCACTACGCCAGCAGCCGCGCCGAGCGCGGCTTCGTCGTCGAGAACTGCGGTGCGCTGCCCGACCAGCTGCTCGAGGCCGAGCTGTTCGGCCACAAGCGCGGCGCCTTCACCGGCGCCTACGAGGATCGCATCGGCCTGTTCCAGCAGGCGGACGGCGGCACCATCTTCCTCGACGAGATCGGCGAGACCTCGCCGGCCTTCCAGGTGAAGCTGCTGCGCGCGCTGCAGGAAGGCGAGCTCCGCCCGGTCGGCAGTCCGCGCTCGGTGTCGGTGAACGTGCGCGTGATCGCGGCGACCAACCGCAACCTCGAGGAGGACATGCGCGCCGGGCGCTTCCGCGAGGACCTGTTCTACCGGCTCGCCGGCATGACGCTGCACGTGCCGCCGCTGCGCGACCGTCCGATGGACCTCGCGCCGATCGCGCAAGGCCTGCTCGAGCGCACGCAGAACGGCCGCCGCATCAGGGGCTTCACGCGCGAGGCCCTGGCC
>DAIDAU010000363.1 GCA_027310465.1 Rhodocyclaceae bacterium | reverse complement strand
GGCCGAGCCCCTCGGAGCGCGAGTGATTGAACTGCCAGCCGCTGTTGCGCTGCGCGCCGCCGAGCAGCGGCTTGCCGCAATCGCCGCTTGCCAGCTCGACCGCGTCCGGCGCGACGCCGAGGCATTCGCCGAGCAGCTCGCGCAGGAAGGCGCGGGCGACGATGAAGCGGCTGCGGTCGCGCTCGAAGTGGCAGCGCCCGGCGCGCTCGAGCTCGTCGGGCGACAGCCACGCCGCCAGCGCCGCGACCCGGTCGGGCTCGGCGTCGAGCCGCGCGCACAGGACGCGGACGCCGCCGAGTTCGAACAGGGCTTCTGCCGCGAAGCCTCGACGAGAGACTGCCATTGGGTCGGAAATGGACATAAACCCCGCCAGAGATGACCGTGCCGCATCCCAGCGGAATGCCGGCACGCAGCAAAAATCTACGCGCCACCCGGGAAAACGCTGTTCGCGCGGAAACGCTCCGGCTAGTCCGTTCGGCACGGCGGGCCGGCCGGCCGCTCGGGCTTCCCCGGCGCACGCGCCGCCGCGCCGCCCGCCATTCGGCGCAGCTCGCCCGAGCATTGGCGCGCAGCGCGCCTTCCTATACTGGCGCCCATCGCGTACTCGCGCCCCGGAGACGCCCGATGATCATCGCGGTCCATCAACCCCACTTCCTGCCGTGGCTCGGCTATCTCGACCGCATGCGGCAGGCCGACCTGTTCGTCGTGCTCGACCACGTCCAGTTCGAACGGCGCAACTACCAGAACCGCACGCGCATCCTGCTCGACGGCAAGGCGCAATGGATCACCGTGCCGGTCGAACAGCATTCGCAGCAGGAACGCATCGTCGACAAGCGCGTGGACAATCCGCCGCCGGAGGAGACGCGCTGGTGGGGCGCCAACCTCTGCCGCACACTGAAGCACGCCTATCGCAACGCGCCGTTCTACGCCGACTACGGCGCCGAGCTGTGCCGCATCCTGGAAGCGCGCTGGGAGCGGCTGGCGGACATCGACCAGGCGACGCTCGACCTGCTGCGCGACGCCTTCGACATCCGCACGCCGCTGGCGACGACCTCGCAGCTCGGCGTGCCGGGCGTCAAGTCCGAGCTGATCCTCAACCTCTGCCTGGCGGCCGGAGCCGATACCTATCTCGCCGGCCTCGGCGGTTCGCGGCACTATCTCGACCGCGAGGCCTTCGCCGCCGCCGGGGTGGAGATCGCCTGGCAGCAGTTCGAGCACCCGCGCTATCGGCAGGGCGGCGACGCCGACTTCATTCCGGGCCTGTCCGCCGTCGATCTGCTGTTCAGCGAAGGTCCGCGCAGCCGCGCGCTGCTGCACGCGGCGCACGCGCCGGCCGCCCCGAATGCCGAAGGCCGCCCCCTCGCCGCCGCGTGAGCGCTGACGGCCCCCGGCCATGGGCGCAATCCTGGTCTTCGTCGACAGCGCCCCGCGCCGCCGGCACGTCGCCGCTGCGGTGGCGCGCGCCGGGCACCGCGCGCAGGAGGCCGCGAGCGGCGAGCAGGCGCTGGCGATCATCGGCGCCGGCCGCCTCGACCTGCTGCTGGTCGACATCCTGACGCCGCATCCAGGCGGCTACCAGTTCGTCTGCGAGCTCTACGCGCGGCGCGACCTCGCCCTGCCGCGCATGGTGTTCCTCGCCGCGCCCCACATGGCGGGCGAAGCGCGCCTGCTGGCCCAGGTCAGCGGATTCTCCGGGGCCGTGGTGGACGTCGCGGACGCCGCCGCCCTGCGCGCCGCGGTCGACGCGGCGCTGTCGCGCCCGCCGCCGGCCGCGCGCCTGCGCGCTCCCGGCCGGGACCGCCTCTATCCGCTGGTGAGCCGCCTGTGCGGCCGCGTCGCCGATCTCGAAAGCTGCAACGCGCGGCTGCACGCCCATGCGACGCTGCACGCGGCGCAGCTCCAGGTCGCGCGCAGCGCGCTCGACCGCGAGGTGGTGAAGCGCCTGGCGAGCGAGGAGCACCTGGCGCGCCAGGCGCTGCGCCTGCGCGAGCACGCCGTGCGCGATCCGCTCACCGGGCTCTACAATCGCCGCTACCTCGAGGCGTCGCTGCCGCGCGAGGAAGGCCGGGCCAAGCGCGAGGGCGCGCAGCTCGGCGTCACGCGCGTCGACATCGACGACTTCCGGCGCTGCCGCGAATCCTTCGGCCGCGCCGCCTGCGACGAGGTGCTGCGCGCCGTCGGCCGCCGGCTCGCCGGCCTGGCGCGCGGCGAGGACATCGTCTGCCGCTGCGGCGAGGCCAAGTTCGCGCTGGCCATGGTGATCGCCGCGGCGGCGACGCTGAAGCAGCGCGCCGAGGCGCTCTGCGCCGAGACGCCGAAGCTGCGCATCGAGCACGACGGCCGCCCGCTCGGCCCCGTCACGCTGTCGATCGCCCTGGCCTTCTTTCCCCACAACGGCGACAGCGCCTACACCGTGCTGCAAGTTGCCGACGCGGCGCTGCAGCAGTCGCAGGCGACTGCCCGCAACCGCGTGGTGGTCGCCGGGGCGCGCCACTAGCCGCTATGCGCGTCGCGGTCACCGGCGGAGGGCCGCCGCCGTAGGGCGACACGCCGCTCGCTTGGCTATAGTGATTCCAGAAAGCCAGTGCCACAACTATCGTGGGAGCGATACATGATCCGCAATCCCATCGCCGTCACCAGCCGCGTCAGCCCCGAACTGTCGGCGCTCGTCGAGCGGCTGGCGAACGATCCGGACATCCGCCAGCCGGTGACGCTGGCGTCGGTGCGCATCTTCCTCGCCGGCCTGCTGTCGAGCGACTTCAAGGAAACCGAGCGCCTGCACCGCTTCGACGCCGGCGAATCCGTGCTCGACGAGATCGACGCGCTGATCGAGGAATTCGGCGGCGACATGCTGGCCGGCGAACTGGCCCAGGACACGGCGAGCGAGGCGCTGTCGCGCGTGATCGAGGCGGTCATGAGCGACGACAGCCGCGACAACCCGCCGACGCTGGAAACGGTGCGCGACGCCGTGACCGCGGGCCTGGCCTCGAGCCTCGTCGGCGAGGGCGTGCTCGAGGACGACGAGAGCGAAACCCTGCTGGACGAGATCGACGGACTGATCGAGCGCTTCGGCCCCGATGCGCTGGCCGAGCGGTTCGTCCGCTACGAATGACGCACCCGGCGCTCCGCCGAAGGAGATCGACATGAGCATTGGAGAGCTTTGCAGCCGCATCGTCGTGATCGCCGGCCGCAACGACACCGCCGCCACGGCGGCCGACCTGATGCGCCGGCATCACGTCGGCGACGTGGTGGTCGTGGATGAGACCGACGGCGCCCGGCGCCCGCTGGGAATCGTCACCGATCGCGACGTCGTCGTCGAGATCGTCGCCAGCACGAGGCGCAGCTGCGTCGCTAGCCGTTCGGCACGTAGATGAACTGCCAGTCGGCGTAGCTCGGCCGGCCGCCCGGCCAGCCGAGTTCCATGGGGAAGTTCGCCTGCTTGATGGGGCGCCCTTTCGCCAGGCTGAAGACCCCCATGATGCCGCCGCCGGGCGCCAGCACCACGCCCCAGGTCGTCGAGTTGGTCAGTGGATCGCGATACGGCCGCCGCAGCCAGCGCTTGACGCTCGGCATGCGATCGTCGCGCAGCAGCGCGTCGATGCTGGGCGGGTAGGTGTGCGCGGGCGAGGCGTTGTAGTAGGCGGCGATGGCGCGCCGGTACTGGATGCCGACGAAGATCAGCTCGTTCTCCATGGCGCGCCGCTGCTCGTGGTGCCAGATGGTGCCGGTCACCGCCAGCGCCGCGCCCATCGCGGCGACGACGATCAGCATCGCCAGCAGCGCGAAGCCGCGGCTACCAGCTGTTGTACGGCGTGCCGTCACGGCCGTTGCCCTGCGCTCCGCTCTTGACGTCGGCGACGTTGCCCATGCGCGGATCCTTCGGCGGCACCGCCACCCAGCTCTTGTCGCTGCCGGTGATCGGATCGGGCGGGATGCGCCGCAGGTAGCGCTTCGTCACCAGGTCCTGCAGCTGGTCGGGATAGCGGTTGTTGTCGCCGAAGTACTTGTCGAGCGCGTCGCGCATCTGGTGCAGGTCGTCGCGCAGCGCCGCCTCGTTCGCCGCCTCGACGCGGCCGAAGTAGCGCGGCACGGCGAGCGACAGCAGCAGCGCGATGATCGCCATGACCACGAGCAGTTCGATCAGCGTGAAGCCGCACCGCGAAGATCCGCCGCCGCGCACCGCTACCACTCCTTGTACGGCACCCCGTTGATGCCGACGCCATCGTCTTTCGAATTGACGTCGAAGACGTCCTCGCCCGGCCGCGGATCGTTCCAGGCGCTGGCATAGCTGCGCAGGCCCCAGGTCTCCTCGGGCGTCAGCGCGGGATCGGCAAAGGGATCGCGCGGGATGCGGCGCAGGAAGTGGATCGGCAGGCCCGTCGGGCTCTTGGCGTCGCGCACGTCGGTCACCAGCAGCATCAGGTTCTTCGGATAGCCGGAGGCGCCGACCGCGACGACGACGCGGCCGTCGTCGACGGCCTGCTTGTAGGCGTCGAGGCCGGCGCGGATCTGGCGCAGCGCGGCGCGCAGTTCCGCCTCCTGGCTGCGCTTGACCGTGAGCTCCTGCAGCGGCAGCGCCAGCGTCGCGAACAGCGCGAGGATGGCGATCGCGACGATCAGCTCGATCAGCGTGAATCCCCCCGCCCTGCCTGTCCTGCCGAACCTGCGCATCACGGCTGGGTCGGCTCCACCGGCGGCGCCGGCATCGGCTCGGGCGTCAGCGACGTCGCGGGCGCGGCCGGCGTCAGCAGCGCGGGGCCGAACTGCGGCGGCGCGAGCGGCGCCGGCTGCGATTCGGCCGCCGGCGGCGCCGCGGGCGCCGGCGTAGCCGGGGCTGCGGGCGGTGCCGCGGCGGGCGGCGTGCCGGCCGGCGCAGCGGGCGGCGCGAGCGCCGGCGCCGTCGGCCCCGGCGGCGGCACGACGGGAAGGCTGCCGCCGCCCGGCCCGGGCTGGTCGGGCTGCAGGCCCGGCGGCGAAACGGCGCCGGGCGCGCCCGGCGCCGCCGCGCCC
>DAIDAU010000349.1 GCA_027310465.1 Rhodocyclaceae bacterium | reverse complement strand
GCAACGCCAGTTCCGACTGCCGGCGCAGCGCCAGCTCCCGTTGCAGCAGGGCGTGCTGGCGCCGCATCTGCGCCTGGAAACGGCCGGCTATCGCGACGATGCCGCCGGCCGAGGCGAGGAACATCGCCATCGCCTCGATCTCGGCACCGGTGAAGCCCAACTGCCAGAACGGCGGCACGAAGGCGATGGATCCGACCAGCGCGGCCGCCACGACGAAGACGAGCGCCGAACAGAGGCCGCAGCAGAACAGCGTCAGGACGGCGGCCGGATAGAAGGTCAGGAAGGCGAAGCCGGCGTCGACGGGCAGCAGGGCCATGCGCAAGGCGAGCGCCAGCGCGAAGATGCCCCCGGCGGCGAGGAGGCGAATGCCGATCCGATCCGCGGCAAGCGGCGGAGCCGGCTCGACCCGCACGGGAGGCGGCCTTTCCGAAGCGACGGCGACGACGCTCGACATTCGTTGCGGATGTGACCTGCATACACGGGGAACGGCATTGTCGGTACCCGTCTATGCAATGGCAATACCCGGAATCCCCTAGGGGAAGCCCTACCGGACGCATCGGGTTCCCGCCGCGGCGGGACCGAAACCGCCATAATGGCGGTCCGCAGTGCTCTTGCCCCGAACAAGCAACCATGCAGCCACGCCGCCTCATCCTCGCGCTCGCTTGCTGCGCCGCGCTCGTCGCCCCGGCGCAGGCGTCCGGACGCCTCGACCGCGTGCTCGCCGCCGGCGCGCTGCGCGTCTGCATCTGGCCCGACTACTACGGCATCAGCTACCGCAATCCGCGCACCCTCGAGCTGTCGGGTATCGACATCGACCTGGCGCAGCAGTTCGCCAAGGATCTCGGCGTCTCCGCGCGGTTCGTCGACAGTTCCTTCGCCGCGCTGATCGGGGACGTCGGCGAGGACCGCTGCGACGTCGCCATGTTCGCCGTCGGCGTCACGCCGGCACGCGCCGCGAAGCTGCGCTTCACCCAGCCCTATCTCGCGAGCGACATCTACGCCATCGCGGCCAAGAGCAACCGCCGCATCCGCGATTGGGACGACATCGACCAGCCCGGCGTGGTGGTCGCCGTGGCGAAGGGCACCTATCACGAGCCGGTGATGCGCGAGAAGCTCAGGCGCGCGACGCTCGTCGTGCTCGATACGCCGTTCGCGCGCGAGCGCGAGGTCGAGTCGGGCCGCGCCGACGTCTTCATGACCGACTATCCCTACAGCACGCGCCTGCTGCGCAATGCCGACTGGGCGCGGCTGGTGGCGCCCCGCGGCGCCTACCACATGACCTCCTACGCCTATGCGGTGGCGCCCGGCGACGCGGCGTGGCTGGCGCGCGTCGACCGCTTCGTCGCCGACATCAAGCGCGACGGGCGGCTGCTGGCGGCCGCGCAGCGCCACGGCCTGGAAGCGATCGCCATCCTCGGCCGATGAAGCCGCGCATCGCCGCCGCCTGGAGCGATTTCGTCCGCGGCCTCGGCGTCAACTTCGGCTTCCTGGTCTTCATGCTGCTGTTCGTCGCCGGCATCGGGCTATCCACCGGCTACACCGTGTATCGGCTGCGCGAGAAGGCGATCGACGAGCACTTCAGGATCGGCGCGCTGCATGCGCGCGCCATCGAGGACCACCTGACGCAGAGCTTCAACGTCGTCGACCAGACGCTCGCCAATGCCGGCGAGGACGCGGCCGAGCTGCCCCCCGCCCGCCTGGCGCGCCGCTTCGAGGCCGCGCTGCTGACCTCGCCGGCGCTGCGCTCGATCTCGCTGCTCGATGCGGGCGGCCGCATCGTCGTCAGTTCCAATCCGGCCGACGTCGGCGTGGTGCTGGACGTCGGCGACTTCCTGCCGCGGCATGGCGAGGACAGCGCGGTGCCGCGCATCGGGCGCCCCCGGCAGGGCCGCGATTTCGGCGACGTCCGCCCGGCCGCGGCGCGCGCCGATCCCGGTTTCATCCCGGTGCTGCGCGCGGTGCGCGCCGGCAGGCAACGCCTCACCCTGGCGGCCGCCGTCAACCCCGGCTACTTCATCGACCACTACGGCGCGCGGCTGCGCGGCGAGGAGGGCTTCGTCGAAGTCCTGCGCTACGACGGCGTCCGCCTGATGAGCACCGGCCCATCGTCCGCAGGCGCTGCCGCTCACGACGCCTTCATCGCCGGCATCGGCGACGTCGAGTCCGGCAGCCTCGCGCAGACGCTCGACGACGGCACCGCGCTGCTCACCTCGTTCCGCGCCTCGCGTTCCCATCCGCTGATCGTCGTCGCCCATATGCGGCGCGACTACGCGCTGGACGAATGGGCGGCCGAGAGCCGGCGCCTGCTGTCGATCGTCGCGCCGGCGCTGTTCGCCGTCGTGCTGCTGACGAGCGTGCTGTTCGTCCGCCTGCGCCGCGTCGAGGAGCAGCAGAGCGAGGCGCGCAGCCGCGAGCAGGACCGGCTCGCCGCCACGGTGTTCCGCACGGTGGACAGCGGCGTGCTGGTCGCCGACGGCGGCGGCCGCATCGTGGCGGTGAATCCCGCCTTCACGCGCATCACCGGCTACGCCGAGGACGAGGCGATCGGGCGCCGCTGGACGATGCTGGCCGCGCACGAGAATCCGCCCGAATGCCTCGGCGCCATCTCGTGCGCGCTCGCCGACGGCGGCAGCTGGCACGGAGAGATCTGGCACCGCAGACGCGGCGGCGACCGCTACATCGCCTGGCAGTCGGTCAACCCGGTGCGCGGCGAAGACGGCGCGGCGCTCTACCACGTGATGGCCTTCTCCGACATCACCGACCGCAAGCAGGCCGAGGAGGCGCAGCTGCGCGCCGTGCTCGAGGCGTCGCCGGAGGCGGTGCTGCTGGTCGAGGCCGACGGCCGCATCAGCTACGCTAACCGCGTCTGCGAGCGCATGTTCGGCTACACGCCGGAAGAGGCGGCGGGCCTCGACGTCGGCGCGCTGGTGCCCGCCTCGAAGCGCGGCCGCCACCGCGACTACATCGCGGCGTTCGCGCGCGAGCCCCACTCGCGGCCGATGGGCAGCGGCATCCAGCTCGCCGCCTTGCGGCGCGACGGCGGCGAGTTCCCGGTCGAGATATCGCTGAGTCCGATCAGCCTCGGCGGCCGCCTGGTCGTCATCGCGTCGATCGGCGACATCACCGAGCGCAAGGCGGCCGAGCACAAGCTGATGGCCGCCAAGGACGCGGCCGAGAAGGCGCTCGAACGCGCCTATCTGGCGGAGCACCGCATCCTCGACATCAGCGAGCGGACGCGCGAGCGCATCGGCCAGGAGCTGCACGACGACCTCGGCCAGCACCTCACCGGCGCCGCCTTCCTCTCCGAGATCCTGTTCCGCAAGCTCGAGGCGATGAAGCAGGCCGAGCGCGAGGATGCCGCCGCCATCACGCGGCTGATCAACGACGCCGTGGCGAAGACGCGCACGCTGGCGCAGGGCCTCTATCCGGTCGAGCTCAAGGAGGCCGGGCTGCGCTCGATGATCGAGCAGCTGGCGCGCAACGTCGAACGCACCTGCGACGTCGCCTGCGAAGTCCGGGCCGACGCGGACTTCGCCGTCGCCGACGCCGGCATCGCCATCAACCTGTTCCGCATGGCGCAGGAAGCGATCAACAACGCCGTGCGCCACGGCAAGGCCGGCCGCGTCGTCGTCGCCATGCGGCGCACCGCGACGGCCGACGTGCTCGAGGTGGAGGACGACGGCAAGGGCTTCGACAGCCTCGATGCGGCGACCGACAAGGGCGGCCTCGGCATGCACACGATGCGCTACCGCGCCGGCCTGATCGGCGCCGAACTGCGCATCGCCGCGGCCCCCGGCGGCGGGGCGCGAGTTGTTATAGCATTGCCGCTGTCCGAGGGAATCCATGACGACGCGATTCAGCGCACAGCGTAAGGCCCGCATCCTGGTGGTCGACGATCATCCGATCGTGCGGCAAGGCATCTCCCAGCTGATCGACCGCGAAAGCGACATGCAGACCTGCGCCGAGGCGGCCGATGCCGAGGAGGCGCTGGCGGCCTGCCGGTCGTCCCGGCCCGACCTGGCGATCGTCGACCTGTCGCTGACGGGCACCTCGGGGCTCCAGCTGGTGAAGCAGCTGCGCAGCCGCTTCCCCGCCGTCGCCATCCTGACGATGTCGATGCACGACGAGACGATCTATGCCGAGCGCTGCCTGCAGGCCGGCGCCAACGGCTACCTGATGAAGCAGGAGGCGACCGCCACGGTGCTCTCCGCCATCCGCACCGTGCTGCGCGGCGAGCTGCACCTCTCCGAACGCATGCGCACGCTGCTGCTCGAGCAGCGCATCAGCGGGCAGCCGTCGAGCTCGCCGGTCGCCGGCCTCACCGCCACCGAATTCGAGGTCTTCAGCCGCATCGCCAAGGGCCTCGGCGTTCCCGAGATCGCCCGGCAGCTCAACCGCAGCGCCAGCACCATCGAGACGCATCGCGCCAACATCAAGCGCAAGCTCGACATCGCGACCAACTCCGAGCTCGTGCTGTACGCCCACAACCGCCTGCACCAGGCCGATCCCAGCCTGAGGTAGTGGTTCAGTTTCGGAGCGCATGAGCGCCAGAACCTAACGATGCGGATGCACATGCGCCGCTTCGCTCGCCTGACGAATGCGTTCTCCAAGAAGCTGGAGAACCACATGCACGCGATCAGTCTGAAGCCGGGATTACCGATCACGTCTGGGATTTGGAAGAGGTCGTGTAGATGGCCGATACAAATTGCTTTGTTCTGCATCGCCTAAACAGGCCAATTTGCAGAGAACAGCGCCTTATCACGGGCAGAATGCAATCTGGAACTGGCCATGATGGCTTTCACAGCATGTAATGTTGCGCCATCCAGCGGTCCACGACATGCATTACTTGAGGCGCCCAACTGGGTTGCCGTAAAACCACCTACGAATTCATCACAGCATAGCCACGAATCGTGTGTCAGAAACCCAGGGTTGAGTGTTTGCAGAAGGGGAAGGGCATGCTGCCTCACCTCTGGCTTTGACTCCTGGAATGCCGTCAGATTCGTGTTTATGACAAAGAAACGAACCTTGTCGTCTGGCAAGACATAAGCAGGGACAAGCAGTTTTTCTTTCGAAGCCGGAGGCCAATAAAGGCAATAGACATCACCACAGCAAACGGACATCGCCGACAGTGATCAGCTAAGAAGAAAACCTTGTTTCGATATGCGTCGCTAGAAGATCACCCCCATCTTCTATTGACTTGGCAATTGCGAGGAAGTCTATCGTGGCGTTCCGTGCAGTTTCCTTCCACGCCGCATCGTGCGCAAGATCCCGTATATGCCAGCGTCCCCGGCGGGTAAGAACGGAAATCGTCTCATCGAGACATTCAATCTCACTGGCGCTTAACGCGTCGAGTGAAGGCATATCCTTAACGACAACATCAAATGTCTCCGGATCGACCGCAAGATAATGCTCGCTCTCGGGCAAGTAGTTATGGTTCTTTTCCCCCCGAAGGACTTTCATCGAGTCGTAAATCTTGGAGGGGCAAGCGCCCTGCTCCATTGCGATAAATCGGTCGCCGGTAATAGGGCGGCCATAGCGTTCAAGATGAAGGCAGTCTGCAACGTATACCATCTTTAAGATGGTATACATCGTTTCTCCGGACCTACTGGCAAGGTAGGTAGTGGCGACCATTGCCTTTTCTGGCTCAAACTCAAAATATGCCATAACCTCCTCCACCAAAGACACATCTACAGTTTCTGTGGATAAGTATGTGGGTAACTCTGAGGATAAGTCAATCTCCACGTTGGAGTACCCCGATAAGCATAGAGCTTAGAACTCTATGGAAGAATTCGAATTCCCTTTAAGCGTTACTGTACATACATACAGCACATGCGTCAAGTTATCCGGGGCAGAGTCCGCACCTAACCAGTACCCAGCCTGACGAACTGTTGACGCCGCCTAGCGGAATCCGCTAGGCGCAACTCGCGAATCGCCGCGGCTCGTTTCGAAGTTTCACCGATAGTGGCAGTGCAGCACGGCCGGTACCATTCCACGCTTTGGCAAGGGGGGCTCCCGCGAAGTGAGGCGCCTGAAACCGCTGTTGCTGATCGTCGGCGACGCCGCGTCGTGCGATACCGCGGCCCGGACGCTGCGGGACGGCGGCGTCTTCGGCGACGGCGAGATCCTGTCGCGTTCCAGCCTGGGCGACGCGCTGCCGCTGCTGGAGAGCCGCGACGACATCGGCCTCGTCCTGCTGCTGTGGGACGAGCCGGCGCGGGCCGGCCTGCAGGAAACGGCGACGACGCTGGTCGACGCCCATGACGACGCGCCGCGGCCGGTCATGGTGCGCTGCCGGGAAGCCCTGCCGCGCGCGGCGCGCGAGGCGCTGTGGCGGCTCGGCACGGCCGACCGCCTGTTCGCGCAGCCGATCGCGTCGATCGACCTCGCCGATTCGGTGGCGACTGCCTTGCGCGAGGCCGCGCGCATCGAGGCGCTGACGCTGATCAGCGGCGCGGCCGCCCGGCTCGAGCGCGCCAGGACGCTGTGGGAGCTCGCCGAGCTGATGCTGGCGATGATCCACGGCCAGGGCCTGCCCCTCGTCGGCAGCCTGTTCTGCCTGCTCGGCGGCAGCAGCCAGCCGCGCCTGATGGCCGTCGCCGGCACCGGCCGCTACGACGGCATCGACTGCCGGCCGCTCGACGACATCTCCGATCCCGCGGTCGCCGGCAGCGTGCGGCAGGCGATGATCGACCAGCGCCACGCCTTCTCCGACGACGCCGCGGTGCTCTACGTGCGTACGCCCGAGGGCGACGTCGCCTGCATCTATCTCGCGCTCCACGCGCCGCTGCCGACCTGGCAGCGGCGGCTGCTGCGCTCGCTGGCCAACGCCTTCTCGATCGCCATCGGCAAGACCCAGGCGGCCAACCGCCTGCTGCGCACGCAGCACGCGACGATCTCGACCATGGCGATGCTGGCCGAATACCGCGACGTCGACACCGGCGAGCATGTGGCGCGCGTGGCGCGCGCCGTCACCGAGATCGCGCAGGTGCTCGCCGATCGCGGCCACGTGCCGGACGAGGAGATGGTCGGCCAGATCGGGCTGGCGGCGATCCTGCACGACATCGGCAAGATCGCGATCCCCGAGGCCATCCTGCTCAAGCCCGCCGCGCTCAGCTTCGCCGAGCGGCGCGAGATGGAGATGCACACGCTGCTCGGCCACGACATCCTGACGCGCGCGGCGGCGCGCTCCGACAACGCCGAGCTGCTGCTGCGCGCGGCCGAGATCGCGCACTGCCACCACGAGAAGTACGACGGCAGCGGCTATCCGGCAGGACTGGCGGGCGCCGCGATCCCGCCCGCCGCGCGCATCGTCGCGCTGGTCGACGTCTTCGACGCGCTGACCAGCCGGCGCCCCTACAAGCAGCC
>DAIDAU010000345.1 GCA_027310465.1 Rhodocyclaceae bacterium | reverse complement strand
GGTTTATACTTTGAACTCAGGCATCAAGGGCAGGCCTTCGATCCGCTCAAATGGGCGACCCTGCGCTAGTGCAACCCCCCGGAGATTCCATGCGCAGTACATTGCAAAAGGCCGGCCTCGTCTTCATCGGACTTGTCGCCGGCGTCCTCGTCAGCCTCAACTTTTCCGCCATCGCGCAGAAGGAAGGCCACAATCCGCTGCCCGTCGAAGAGTTGCGCTCGTTCGCCGACGTCTTCAACGCCATCAAGCAGGGCTACGTCGAGCCGATCGACGACAAGAAGCTGATCACCTTCGCGATCTCCGGCATGCTGTCCAACCTGGATCCGCATTCCGCGTATCTCGACTCCGAGGCCTTCAAGGAACTGCAGGTCAGCACGCAGGGCGAGTTCGGCGGGCTGGGCATCGAAGTCGGCATGGAGGACGGCTTCGTCAAGGTGGTTTCGCCGATCGAGGACACGCCTGCCGACCGCGCCGGCGTCAAGGCCGGCGACCTGATCATCAAGCTCGACGAAACGCCCGTCAAGGGCATGACGCTCAGCGACGCCGTCAAGCGCATGCGCGGCAAGCCGAAGACGCCGCTCAAGCTCACCATCGTGCGCAAGGGCGAGACCAAGCCGCTCGAGATCACCATCGTGCGCGACAAGATCAAGGTGCAGAGCGTCAAGTCGAAGATGATCGAGCCCGGCTACGGCTATCTGCGCATCACGCAGTTCCAGGAAGAGACGGTCCAGGACGTCGCCAGGCATCTCGAAAAGATGTTCCACGCCGGCGAGGCCAAGGCCGGCGACAAGGCCAAGTCCGAAGCGGTGCCGCTCAAGGGCCTCGTGCTCGACCTGCGCAACGACCCGGGCGGCCTGCTGCACAGCGCCATTGGCGTTTCCGCCGCCTTCCTGCCGCCCAAGAGCGTGGTGGTGTCGACCGACGGCCGCACCGAGGACGCCAAGCGCAAGTACCTGGCGAGCGCCGAGGACTATGCGCGCGGCCAGAAGGACGACCTGCTGAAGTCGCTGCCGGCCGCCGCCAAGACCATTCCGCTGGTCGTGCTGGTGAACGGCGGATCGGCCTCGGCCTCCGAGATCGTCGCCGGCGCGCTGCAGGACCACCAGCGCGCGGTGGTCATGGGTACGCAGACCTTCGGCAAAGGCTCCGTGCAGACCATCCTGCCGCTGCCCAGCAGCACAGCGATCAAGCTGACCACGGCGCGCTACTACACGCCGAGAGGCCGCTCGATCCAGGCCAAGGGCATCACACCCGACGTCGTCGTCGAGGAATCGGCGAACGGCGAACCGCGCGAGCGCATCCGCGAAGCCGACCTCGAGCGACATCTCGACAACGACAAGGACCACTCGGCCGGCAAGGAAGACAAGACGAAGTCGCCGCATGCCAAGAACGGCAACGGCAAGGGCAAGAGCGAGGAGGAAGAGGCGGTCAAGACGCCGCCGTTCGAGGTCGCCGGCAAGAACGACTACCAGCTGGGCCAGGCGGTCAATCTGTTGAAGGCGTGGCAGATCATCAAGCGCTAGCCGACCATCATGGACGTCGAGCGCGCGAGAAGGCTGCGGGACAAGGAGAGGGGGCTCCACCGCTCCCATCCGCTCGTGCCGCAGACGGGAACCCGCAAGCACCGCGAACTGCGCTTCAACAAGCTGCGCGCCTGGCAGGTCGACCAGGCGAAGGCGCTGCTGACGGGCCTGGAGCGGCTCGAAGTGGCGCCGGGCACCCTGCCCAACAGCCTTTCCGTCTGGTACGAGATCACCGACTACACCATGGAAGGGCTCGAGAGCGCGCTGATCGCGCAGGGCTTCCATCTCGAGAACACGCTCTACTGCAAGATGATCCGCGCGCTGGTCTACTTCTGCGAGGACACCCAGCTGCGCAACATGCGCCAGCCCGAGCGCCTCATCAAGAAGTCCAACGAGATCTACTCCAAGGCGTGGGAGCATCATCCGCACGGCGACCATGACGACACGCCGGTCGAATTGCGCCAGGACCGCTAGCGCCGCCTTGGACGACGAGCAGCTTCTCCGCTACAGCCGACACATCCTGCTGCCGGAAATCGGCGTCGAAGGGCAAGAGAAATTGCTGGCGGCCCGCGCGCTGGTGATCGGCGCCGGCGGCCTCGGCTCCCCCGCCGCCTACTACCTGGCTTCCGCGGGCATCGGCACGCTGGTGCTGGCCGACGGCGACACCGTGGATCTCACCAACCTGCAGCGCCAGATCCTCCACACGACCGAGGCCGTCGGCCGGCCCAAGGCCGAGTCCGGCATGCAGACGCTGCATCACATCAATCCGCAATGCAAAGTCGTCGCCGTCACGCAGCGCCTCCAGGGCGAAGCGCTCGATGCCGAAGTCGCGCGCGCCGATGTCGTGCTCGACTGCTGCGACAACTTCGCCACGCGCCACGCCGTCAATCGCGCCTGCGTCAGGCATCGAGTACCGCTGGTGTCCGGCGCGGCGATCCGCTTCGACGGCCAGATCGCGGTCTTCGACAAGCGCCGCGACGATGCGCCCTGCTACCACTGCCTGTTCCCCGAAAGCCAGGACGTCGAGGAGATGCGCTGCGCGATCATGGGCGTGTTCGCGCCGCTCACCGGCATCGTCGGCACGACGCAGGCGGCCGAGGCGCTGAAGGTGCTGATCGGTTGCGGCGAGACGCTGGCCGGCCGGCTGCTGCTGCTCGATGGGCTGGCGATGGAGTGGCGCAGCATAAGCGTGCCGCGCGATCCGCATTGCACAGTGTGCGGGATAGACGCTTAGAAACCCCTAGCCTTCAACCCGCCGAGGGCGACGGGTGGTCGTCGCCGCTTCGTGTCCCCCGGCGGACAAAAGCGATAAGGCGTCCGCCTCCTCCTCTACCTACGCGTCGACGACCACCCGCCACCCTCGGCTAGGCGTTGTGCGTCTTTGCCGTTGCTGTCTCTTAACGACCGAGGCTGTGTGGAAACGCAATCGTTATGGACGTAGGCAGGCGCGACTAGGATGATTGACAAGGGCGCCGCAGTTTTCGCGCCAATGGGCTTGATCAGCGCCTGCGGGGCACCCAGAGACGTGGAGCGGACAGTGAATTGGGCCGTTCTAAATCAAGCTGCAGCCCGCCGCAGCGCATTCATTGCTCCTTTGGGGCCGTACAGGCTGATGATCCGGCGTAGGTTGTACGCCAGCACATGCAAGCTCATCTCCGTCTGCACGCGTGGTCGTGTTTTCGTGAGGAAGTGTGTGGCGCCCATCCAGGACTTCAGCGTCCCGAACACATGTTCAACCGTGCTGCGCCGCTGTCGCATCTTGCCGGGGCAGGCATCCAGGCGGCGCTGCATGGACTCCAATACGGCCTCATGTTCCCAGCGCCGGACTCGGCGCTCCCTTTCTGCGGTTGTGCACCGCGCCTTGATGGGGCATTGCATGCACGCAGTGAGGTTGTAATAGGTGTGGATGACCGATCCCTGCTCGACAGACTGATGATGGCGTGGCAATAGCTGACCGGTGGGGCAGCGGTACGCATCCTGATCTGCTTGATAGACGAAGTCGCGCTTGTCGAACAGGCCACGCGCCTTGTTGTCGCTGGTCATCGTCATGGGCACGAAGGGCGTAATGCCTGACTGCTCGCAGGCTAGAATTTCCGGCCCCTTGTAGTAGCCACGATCTGCAAGCACCTCCAGCGTTTCTTCATCCACCGCCGCTTTGGCCTGCGTGGCCATCGATGCGAGTTGCGTACGATCATGACCGAGATTTACGACATCGTGCGCGACGATCAGATGATGCTCGGTATCGACGGCGATCTGCACGTTGTAACCGACGATCCCGGTGCCGCGACCGCTGGTCGCCATGGAGCGAGCATCCGGGTCGGTCAGCGAGACTTGCTCATCGGGCGCCTGACGTAGGCGCTCTCCCATCTCCTTGAGGTAACGCATCTGATTTTTGAGCCGGACGAGCTTCTCCTTCAGATTCTTCGTCTTTGCTTCCGTCTCCGCAGGCTGCGTGCGATCGGCGGTATCCAAGGCGTGTATGTAGCGCTCAATGCTTTCCTCAATCTGCTTGATGCGCTGCTCCAGCTTGTGCGGCGTGAAGTTCTTGTCCCGGTTATTCACGGCCTTGAACTTGCTGCCATCGATGGCCACCACGGCATGGCTGAACAAGTCCAGCTCACGGCACAACGCTATGAACTGCTTGCAGGCGTTGCGAATGCCGGTGCCGTTGTCTCGGCGGAAATCGGCAATGGTCTTAAAGTCGGGCGCCAAGTGCCCAGTGAGCCACATGACCTCTACGTTGCGCTGCGCCTCCCGCTCAAGTCGGCGACTCGACTGAACCCGATTCAGATAGCCGTAGATGTAGAGCTTGAGCAGTAAGCCAGGATGGTAGCCCGGCCGTCCTGTGAGGGCAGGCTGGGCACACGCAAATCCCAGATTCGGCAAATCCAGTTCATCGACAAACAGGTCGATCACCCGCACCGGATTGTCTTCACCAATGAAGTCATCCAGTGCCTCGGGCATCAACACCATTTGCCCCCGACTCTTCCCCTCGATGTATCTCTTCATCGCCCGCCCCGATCCATGCCCGTTGCATAGACTGAAGCCGGGCAGGATGGTTCACAGCGTTTTCACACAGCCTCGACCCCAAACGGCTGTAGCCCATTCCCGGTAGCGGCCGGTCAGCCAAACCCAGGTTCCGCCAACTAGGATGCTCAGAAGCGGCCGTTGCCGACCAGGCACGAGCGAATACGCGCTCTGAGTGAGACAATTCGCATCTCCGCGGATCTTGCGGTCCCTATTGTGAGGGCGCGAAGATGTCAAAGGAATGTCCTAGCTGCCATCGCGATTGCCCCGACGTTTGGCAATGCGTCGACTGCGGCCGGATGTTTTGCATTTGGTGCGGTCGCTGGCTTCCTGTTGTTATCGCACCGCCCAAGTGTCCCGAC
>DAIDAU010000304.1 GCA_027310465.1 Rhodocyclaceae bacterium | reverse complement strand
GCCTTCCTCGGCGGCGTCATCAACTACCTGCTGACGCACGACAAGATCCAGCACGAGTACGTCAAGGCGTACACCGACGCCACCTTCCTGGTGAAGGACGGCTACGGCTTCGACAACGGGCTGTTCACCGGCTACAAGCCGGAACAGCGGCAATACGACAAGGACACCTGGCACTACCAGCTGGGCAGCGACGGCTACGTCGCGACCGACCCGAGCCTGCAGAACCCGCGCTGCGTCTACCAGCTGATGAAGCAGCACTACGGCCGCTACACGCCGGAGATGGTCGAGAGGATCTGCGGCACGCCCAAGAATTCCTTCCTCCAGGTCTGCGAGATGCTGGCGTCGACAGCGACGCCCGACCGCGCCGCCACCTTCATGTATGCGCTCGGCTGGACCCAGCACACGACCGGCTCGCAGATGATCCGCTGCGGCGCGCTGGTGCAGACCCTGCTCGGCAACATCGGCATGTCCGGCGGCGGCATGAACGCGCTGCGCGGCCACTCCAACATTCAGGGCCTCACCGACCTCGGCCTGCTCTCCAACCTGCTGCCCGGCTATCTCACGCTGGCGAAGGACAAGGAGAGCGACTACGCCAAATACATCGACCAGCGCGCCAAGAAGCCGCTGCGCCCGAACCAGCTCTCCTACTGGCAGAACTACGAGAAGTTCCACGTCAGCCTGATGAAGTCGTGGTTCGGCGACGCCGCGACGAAGGACAACCAATGGGCCTTCGAATACCTGCCCAAGCTCGACAAGGTCTACGACATCCTGCAGGTGTTTACCGACATGCACGCCGGCAAGGTCAATGGCTACTTCTGCCAAGGCTTCAACCCGCTCGCCGCGATCCCGAACAAGGCCAAGCTGACCCGCGCGCTCGCCAAGCTCAAGTACCTGGTCGTCATCGACCCCCTCGCCACGGAGACCTCGGAATTCTGGCAGAACCACGGCGATTACCACGACGTCGATCCGGCCAAGATACAGACCGCGGTATTCCGCCTGCCCTGCAACTGCTTCGCCGAGGAGAACGGCTCGCTGACGAACTCGGGGCGCTGGCTGCAATGGCACTGGAAGGGCGCCGACGGCCCCGGCGAGAGCAAGTCCGACATCGAGATCATGGCGACGCTGTTCACGCGGCTGCGGGACTCTTACAAGACGCAGGGCGGCGCCTTCCCCGATCCGATTCTCAACCTCACGTGGCCGTACAAGGTGCCGAATTTCCCCAGCGCCGAGGAACTGGCGATGGAATACAACGGCAAGGCACTCGCCGACCTGACCGACCCGAACGACAAGAGCAAGGTGATACGCAAGGCGGGTGAACAGCTCGACGGCTTCGCGCAACTGAAGGACGACGGCACCACTGCCTGCGGCTGCTGGCTGTTCTCGGGATCGTGGACGCAGGCCGGCAACCAGATGGCGCGCCACGACAACTCCGATCCCTACGACAACGGCCAGACGGTGAACTGGGCGTGGTCGTGGCCGGCCAACCGCCGCATCATGTACAACCGCGCCTCGGCCGACCCGTCCGGCAAGCCGTGGAACGCCAAGCGGAAGCAGGTGTGGTGGAACGGCAAGATGTGGGTCGGCTCGGACGTGCCCGACTACAAGCCCGATTCGCCGCCCGAAGCCGGCATGGGCCCCTTCATCATGAACCCGGAGGGCGTCGCGCGGCTGTTCGCGATCGACCAGATGCAGGAAGGCCCCTTCCCCGAGCACTACGAGCCCTTCGAGACTCCGCTGGGCGTCAACCCGATGAACACCAATCCGCAGGCCATCAGCAATCCGGCGGCGCGCGTGTTCAAGGAAGACCTCGAAGCGATGGGCACGGCCAAGGACTATCCCTATGCGGCCACCAGCTACCGCCTCACCGAGCACTTCCACTACTGGACCAAGCACTGCCGCATCAATGCGACGCTGCAGCCCGAGCAGTTCGTCGAGATCGGCGAGGAGTTGGCCAACGAGAAGGGCATCAAGCCCGGCGACAAGGTCAAGGTGCGCAGCATGCGCGGCCAGATCGTCGCCGTCGCCGTGGTGACCAAGCGGCTGCGCGCGCTCGACGCCAACGGCAAGAAGGTCTACCAGGTCGGCATCCCGATCCACTGGGGCTTCAAGGGACTGACCAAGCCCGGCTACCTCGCCAACACGCTGACGCCCTTCGTCGGCGACGCCAACGCGCAGACGCCGGAGTTCAAGTCCTTCCTGGTCAACGTGGAAAAGCTGTAGGCCATGGCGCTGCAATCGCTCGACATCCTGCGCCGCTCGGCGACCACCACCCAGCCGCCCGCCGAGCGCCGCCGCCAGGAGGTGGCGAAGCTGATCGACGTCACCACCTGCATCGGCTGCAAGGCCTGCCAGGCGGCCTGCCTCGAATGGAACGACCTGCGCGACGAGATCGATTCCAACCTGGGCACGCTCGACAATCCGCGCGACCTCACCGGCGCGTCGTGGACCGTGATGCGCTACGCCGAGGTGGAGACCGGCAACGGCGGCCTCGAATGGCTGATCCGCAAGGACGGCTGCATGCACTGCGCCGATCCGGGCTGCCTCAAGGCCTGCCCCGCGCCCGGCGCCATCGTCCAGTACTCGAACGGCATCGTCGATTTCCAGGAGGAGCACTGCATCGGCTGCGGCTACTGCATCTCCGGCTGCCCGTTCAACATCCCGCGCTTCGGCGCCGACGACCACAAGGTCTACAAGTGCACGCTGTGCTCGGATCGCGTCGCCGTCGGGCTCGAGCCGGCCTGCATCAAGGCCTGCCCCACCGGCGCGCTGCAGTTCGGCACCAAGGACCAGATGAAGGACTACGCCGAGCAGCGCATCGCCGACCTCAAGGAGCGCGGCTTCAAGGACGCCGCCCTCTACGATCCGCCGGGCGTCGGCGGCACGCACGTCATGTACGTGCTGCATCACGCCGACCGGCCGTCGCTCTACGGCGGCCTGCCCGAGAATCCCTCGATCAGTCCCTGGGTGTCGCTGTGGAAGGGAGCCGCCAAGCCGATCGCGGCGGCGGCCATCGGGCTGGTCGGCCTGGCGGCGGTGCTGCACTCGATCGTCCAGGGGCCGGCGGAAGTCGCCAGGGATTCCGAGAAGGCCGTCGAGGAAGAGGAGAAGCCATGACCCGCGATCCCGCCGATCTCCCGCGCCACACCACGGCGCAGCGCCTGGTGCACTGGATCAATGCGCTCTGCATCGTGCTGCTCGCGCTCTCCGGGCTGGCTTTCTTCCATCCGTTCTTCTGGCCGCTGGTCGATCTGTTCGGCAGCGGCACCTGGGCGCGCATCCTGCATCCGTTCATCGGCGTCCTCATGGCGGTCTTCTTCATCGTCCTGTTCCTGATGTTCCGGCAGGACAACCTGATGAACGCCGCCGACCGCGAATGGCTGCGCCGCCTGGACGAGATGGCGGGCGGCGACGACCGCGGCATGCCCGAGCAGGGCAAATACAACGGCGGCCAGAAGCTGCTGTTCTGGCTGTTCGCCGCGTGCATCGCCCTGCTGCTGCTGTCGGGCCTCGCCATGTGGCGGGCCTACTTCGACCTGCCTGGGACGCTGGTGCGCATCGCGGCGGTCATCCATGCCGCCGTCGCCGCGGTGATGATCGCACTGGTGATCGTGCACATCTACACCGGCCTCTGGGTGAGGGGCACCTTCCGCGCCATGTGGTACGGCACGGTGACGCGGCCGTGGGCGTACCAGCATCACCGCGCCTGGTACCGCCGCGTGGGGAGGCGCTGATGGAAGACCTTCTCGCCGCCGATGCCAGGCCGGCCGCCGCGGCCGGCGCCACGCCGCGCGTCCTCGCGCCCGATCCGGCGACGATCTTCGCCGCCCGTGCCCGCCGCTTCCGCGAGCTCGCCGACGGCCATGCGCTCGGCGACTGGCTGCGCTTTCTCGCCCACGTGACCGAGGCGCAGCACCGGGTGCTGCAGGAGCTCGAGCGCGTGCCGCTGTCCGACGCCGGCGCCCTCGAGCGCGCCCGCCGCTACGGCATGCCGCTCGCGCCGGCGCAGGAATGGCGGCCGCATCCGCTGTGGCGCGACGCGCTGCACGCGATCATCGCCGCCGTCCATGCCGAGGCGCCGCAGCCGGCGCAGCAATCCCTGGCGCAGCTCGGCGCCACGGTGCCCGGCCGGCTCGACGCGCTGGCGCAACGCGTGCTGCACGCCGCGCTGCTGCCGAAGGACGCCGACACGCTGCCCTACGTCGCCGCCGCGCTTCAGGTGGTGTGGACGGCGACGGCCGCCGCCTTGGACGGCGTCGGCATGCGGCCGCTCGACGTCGCCGGCATCTGTCCCTGCTGCGGCAGCCTGCCGGTCGCCAGCGTCGTGCGCAACGTCGGCGAAGTCGCCAACCTGCGCTATCTGCACTGCTCGCTGTGCAACACCGAGTGGCACCTGGTGCGCGTCAAGTGCGCCGCCTGCGAGGGCGGCTCGCACATCGGCTATCGCCACCTCGAGGGCGCGGATTCCCTCGGCGCGCCGGCGATGCGCGCCGAGACCTGCGACGATTGCACGAGCTATCTGAAGATCCTCTACCT
>DAIDAU010000517.1 GCA_027310465.1 Rhodocyclaceae bacterium | reverse complement strand
GACCTGCATCGCGTGCATTTGCGGGTCTTCCGCGACAATGCGGCCGCCGTGCGGCTCTATGAGCGCCTGGGGTTTGTCGCCGAGGGCGTCGCACGCGAACACATCGTCGTCGACGGCGGATTCCGAGACGTACTGCACATGGGCTGCCTGCGCAGCGAATATCGGGCGGCCGGCGATGAGTGAGCGCCGTTTGCGCGTCGCCGTTCCGTCCAATCACCGCTGGGTGCACGACCAATTCCGCGACGTCGTCGATGGCCTTACCTGGGGCCTCGAGCAACTCGATCTGCACGCCGGCGGTGATCAGCCCGCGGCGCGCGCCATCGTCCTGTGTCCGCATCTGATTGCCGAGGCGGCGCTGCCGCAGCTTCCCAGCGACGCCATCCTCTACAACCTCGAACAGATCACGCCGGCGTCGCAACTGCCGCCAAGCCGGCTCTGGCGCCACCGGCACTGGACGATCTGGGACTTCAGTCCACGCAACATCGGCCGCTGGGCGGATCTCGGCATCGGGGCCGCCCATCTGCCGATCGGCTGGCATCCGGGGCTCGAGCGCGTGACGGCCGCGGAGCGGCAGGACATCGACGTGCTGTTTCTCGGTATTGCCAACCACCGCCGACTGGCGGCGCTCGAGCGCATGCGTCAGTCCGGCCTCGCGGTAGCGGCGCCGGTCGGCGTCTTCGGCGCCGAGCGCGACGGACTGATCGCCCGCGCCAAGGTAATTGTCAACATCCACTACTATCCGACGAGCCTGCTCGAAACCCTGCGGCTGATGTACCTGCTCGCCAACCGCTGTGCGGTGGTGTCCGAGCGTGCGGTCAACTCCGAGATTCCGCCGGAATACGAGGGCGTAGTCCGATGGGCGCCGTTCGAGCGGCTCGCCGAGGCGTGCCGCGAACTCGTCGCCGACAATGGCGAGCGCAGCGCGCTGGCCGCCGCGGGACAGGCGGCAATGCGCCGGCTGCCGACTTCGCGGCTGATCGAGGCGGTGCTGGCGGATGCCGGCGCCGGGAACCGGTCATGATTCCGCCGCGCCTGCATTTCGTCTGGCCCGGCGACGAAGCCGAGCGCCCCGATCAGAACATAGCCACCTGGCGCAAATACCATCCCGATTTCGCCATTCGCGTCTGGGGCGGCGCCGAGTTGCTCGCCGGCCGCTGGCACAATGTCCGCCACATGGCGGCGCTGGCGGCGCACGACCCGGCAGCGGTGGCCGACCTGATGCGCTGGGAAATCCTGCTGCAAGAAGGCGGCGTCGCGGTTGACGCCGGCAGTGTCTGCCTGCAGCGCCTGCCCGATTGGCTGTTCGACTGCGAGATGTTCGCCGCCTGGGAAAACGAGTTGGCGCGGCCCGGACTGATTTCGACCGGTATCGTCGGCACCATGCCGGACAATCCTTTTCTGGCGCGGCTGATCGAGGAGTTGCGCGACGAACCACGCCTGGACGATCGGCCCGCATGGCAAGCAACAGGCCCGCTCCGACTGACTGAGAGCCACCGTCGTCAAGCCTACGCGAACCTGACCATCCTGCCGAGCCATTTCTTCCTGCCGCGGCATTACAACGGCATAGTCTATGCGGGCAGCGGCCCGATCTTCGCCGAACAGTGCTGGGATGCGCCGGCGATGCGCGATGTTCCCGCCATCGCCGATGGAAAGGTTGACGGCCCGGATGGCGGCGACAAGTTAATATCCCACCGATGACTTCCCCGAGCCTCGTTGGCAGCGCAATCTTCACCCTCCCTGTCCGCGTCTATTACGAGGACACCGACGCCGGCGGCGTCGTTTATTATGCGAACTACCTGCGCTTCCTCGAGCGCGCGCGCACCGAATGGCTGCGCCGGCTCGGCTTCTCGCAGTCGCAGTTGATGGCGCAGAACATCGCCTTCGCCGCGCGCTCGATTTCCGCCGAATACCTGAAGCCGGCGCGGCTCGACGATGAACTTATCGTCGCGTCGACAATCGAATCGCTCGGCCGCGCCCAGGTGGTCTTCGCACAGCGCGTGGAACGAGGGGAGGAATTGCTGTTGGATGCGAAAATCCGGGTCGCCTGCTTCGACCCGCTGCGCGGCAAGGCAACCGCCATGCCGAAAGATATCTACGAAAAATTCAAGGCGCTGCTATGAACGTCTCCCAGGACCTGTCGATCGTCGAACTGGTCGCCAACGCCAGCCTCGTCGTCAAGCTCGTGCTGACGCTGCTGACCCTCGTCTCGATCATGTCGTGGTACTACATCTTCCGCAAATGGTTCGAGCTGCGCGATGCGCGCGGCAAGACCGACCAGTTCGAGCGCGAGTTCTGGAGCGGCGGCAGCCTCGAGACGCTCTACCAGAGCGCCGTCAATGACCGCCACCACACCGGCGGGCTCGAGCGCATTTTCGAAGCCGGCTACCGCGAGTTCACCAAGTTGCGCGGCCAGCGCTCGCTCGATCCCGCGACCATCGTCGACGGCGTGCGGCGCGGCATGCGCGCCACCTACCAGCGCGAGGTCGACGACCTCGAGGCGCATCTCGCCTTCCTCGCCACCGTCGGTTCGGTGTCGCCCTACGTCGGGCTGTTCGGCACCGTGTGGGGCATCATGCATTCGTTCCGCGGCCTCTCCAGCATGGTGTCGGCGACACTGCAGGCGGTCGCGCCGGGCATCGCCGAGGCGCTGGTCGCCACGGCCATCGGCCTGTTCGCGGCGATTCCCGCCGTCGTCGCCTACAACCGCTACGCGCACGACGCCGACCGCCTCGCGGTGCGCTTCGAGAGCTTCATCGAGGAGTTTTCGAACATCCTGCAAAGGCAGTTGAAGTAATGCGCCAGCGCCGGCTGAAAAACGAGATCAACGTCGTTCCGTACATCGACGTGATGCTCGTGCTGCTGGTGATCTTCATGGTCACCGCGCCGATGATCCAGCCGGGCACGGTGGATCTGCCGAGCATCGGCAAGGCCTCGCAGCCGCCGGTGGCGCCGCTCGAGATCATGGTCAAGGCCGACCGCAGCATCACCATGCGCGACCGCTCGCTCGGCGGCGCCGAAGTCACCGTCGGCAGCAACGAGCTGGCCGAGCGCATCAAGGCGGCGCAGGCGAAGCATCCCGACCAGGCGGTGGTCATCGCCGCCGACAAGAGCGTGCGCTACGAGGCGGTGCTCGACGTGATGGACGAGCTGCAGCGCCAGCAGGTCGCGAAGATCGGGCTGCTGGTGCAGCCGGGACGCAAATGACCGACGACAGCTACCGGCTCGAGATCAAGCGCCGCTCGCCGGGCAAGCGCATCTCGATCGCGCTGGCGATCGCCGTGCACGTCGGCCTCGCGATCTTCCTGATCTTCGGCGTGCACTGGCAGTCGCGCCGGCCCGAGACGGTCGAGGTCGAGCTGGTGCGCTCGGTGCCCGTCGCGCCGACCGTCGAGCCGGCGCCGCCCCCGCCGCCCGAGCCGAAGGCCCAGCCGGAGCCGGAGCCGAAGCCGCAGCCCAAGCCCGAGCCGAAACCCGCGCCGCCGCCGCCCAAGCCGGACATCGCGATCAAGGAGAAGCCGAAGCCCAAGGAAGAACCGCCGAAGCCTTTCAATCCGCTCGAGGATCTGAAGACCGAGAAGCCGCGCACCAACCAGAACCTGCAGAGCGCGATCGACAAGGAATTGGCGCAGCGCAAGACCGCCGAGGCCCAAGCCGCGTCCGCCGCCCGCGACAAGGCCGTCGCTGCCTGGGCCGACCGCATCGCCAGCAAGATCAAGCACAACATCGTGCGGCCGGCGAATGCCAGCGGCAACCCCGAGGCCATCTACGAGATCACGCTGCTGCCCGACGGCAGCATCATCGGCGAGCCGCGCCTCAAGCAGGGCACCGGGAACCCCGCTCTCGACAGTGCGATCGAACGCGCCATCCGCAAGTCCGATCCATTGCCGAAACCCGAAGACCCCAGCGTCTTCCAGCGCATCCTGGTGCTGCGCTTCCGGCCTCTCGAGGAGTGACAGGGTATAATCCCGCGCCTATGAAATTACGCTATCTGCTTGGCTTGACCGCCTTTGCCGCCTCGGTCGCGCAGGCGCAGCTGACCGTCGAGATCACCGGCGCCGGCGCCAACCGCATGCCGATCGCCGTCGCCGACTTCGCCGGCGAGCGCATCGTCTCCCAAGCGCTCACCTCGGTCGTGCGCAACGACCTGGAGCGCAGCGGCATCTTCAAGCTGGTCGACGCCAAGGGGCAGGCGATCCCCGAGGATGCCTCGATCAGCTACGACGACTGGAAATCGCGCGGCGCCGACGCGCTCGTCGTCGGCACCGTCGGTGCCGCTACGGACGGCCGCTACGAGACGCGCTTCCGCCTCTACGACATCCAGAAGCAGGCCGCCCTCGGCGGCCAGGGCTATCTGCACACCAGCGGCCAACTGCGCGCCACCGCGCACCGCATGGCAGACTTCATCTACGAGAAGCTCACCGGCGAGCCGGGCGTCTTCTCGACGCGCATCGCCTACGTGGTGAAGAGCACCGGCCGCTACGAACTGCAGATCGCCGACGCCGACGGCGGCAACGCGCAGACCGCGCTGGCCTCGCGCGAGCCGATCATCTCGCCGAGCTGGTCGCCCGACGGCACCAAGCTCGCCTACGTCTCCTTCGAGGCGAAGAAGCCGATCGTCTACGTGCACGACCTCGCGTCGGGCCGCCGCCATGTCGCCGCCAACTTCAAGGGCTCGAACTCAGCGCCGGCCTGGGCGCCCGACGGCAAGCGTCTCGCCGTGGTGCTGACGAAGGACGGCAGCTCGCAGCTCTACCTGCTGAACGCCGACGGCAGCGGCCTCACGCGCATCGCGACATCCTCCGGCATCGACACCGAGCCGTCGTTCTCGCCCGACGGCCAGTTCATCTACTTCACCTCCGACCGCGGCGGCAGCCCGCAGCTCTACCGCATCCCGGCCGGCGGCGGCGACGCCCAGCGCATCACCTTCGAAGGCAGCTACAACGTCACGCCGCGGCCCTCGCCCGACGGCAAGAGCGTCGCCTACGTCTCGCGCAACAGCGGCCGCTTCCAGCTCACGCTGATGGATCTCGCCTCCAAGCAGACGCAGATCCTCACCGACTCGGCCAAGGACGAATCGCCGAGCTGGGCGCCCAACGGCCGCATGATCATCTACGCCACCGAAGTCGGCAACCGCGGCGTGCTCGCCGCCGTGTCGGCCGACGGCCGCGTCAAGCAGAAGCTTTCGGTACAAGCCGCCGACGTGCGGGAACCGTCCTGGGGCCCGCTCGGCAAGTAAGCCCAACTACGGAGAGAACATCATGCGCTATTCCATCCCGCTTCTCGCAGCCCTGCTGCTGGCCGCCTGCAGTTCGCAGCCGCCCGCCCCCGAACAGAACCCCGCCGGCGTCGAAAGCCGCACGCCGTCGGCCACCTCCAAGGGCGTCGAAGAGAAGCCGTTCGACGCGTACGGCATCGCCGGCCTCAAGGATCCGCGCAGCCCGCTGTTCAAGCGCTCGATCTATTTCGACTACGACAAGTACGTGGTCAAGGACGAGTTCAAGCCGACAATCGAGGCGCACGCCAAGTTTCTGGTCGCCAACCCGCAGTTCAAGGTGCTGATCCAGGGCAACGCCGACGAGCGCGGCAGCCGCGAGTACAACCTGGCGCTGGGCCAGAAGCGCGCCGACGCGGTGAAGAAGTCGCTGGCGCTGCTGGGCGCGCGCGAGGACCAGATCGAATCGGTCAGCCTCGGCAAGGAAAAGCCGGTGTGCACCGAGTCGACCGAAGAGTGCTGGGCGCGCAACCGCCGCGCCGACATCCTCCACTCGGCGACCAAGGAGTTCTAAGACATGCGTGGTGCCCGCCTCCTCCTAGTCATCGCCTTCGGGCTGGCCGCGCTGCCGGCCCGCGCGGGCCTGTTCGACGACGAAGAGGCGCGCCAGCGCATCGAGAACATGCGCAAGGATTTCGACGCGATGAGCCAGCGCGTCGACCAGGCGGCGAAGAACCAGATGGACTTCGCCAACCAGATGGAAGCGCTGAAGTCGGATCTCGCCAACCTGCGCGGCCAGATCGAGGTGCTCGGCAACGAGCTCGGGTCGGCGCAGAAGCGCCAGAAGGACTTCTACATCGACCTCGACACGCGCCTGCGCAAGCTCGAGCCCAACGCCGCCGCCCCGGACACCGGCGCGGCTCCGCAGGGCGCGGCTCCGGCGACGCCGAAGGCCGATCCCGCCGCCGAGTCGCGCGACTACGATGCCGCGCTGGCGCTGCTCAAGGGCGCGAAGTACAAGGACGCGCTGGCGGCCTTCCAGACCTTCGTCAAGACTTATCCGAGCAGCCCGCTGCTGCCTTCCGCGACCTACTGGACGGCATCGAGCTACTACCAGCTGAAGGACTACGGCCACGCCGCCGAGATGTTCAACCAGCTCGTCGTCACGTGGCCCAACGACGCGAAGGCCCCGGATGCGATGCTCGCCGCCGCCAATGCGCAGCTCGAAGGCGGCGACGGCAAGGCGGCGCGCAAGACCCTGGATGCGCTGATCCAGAAGTATCCGGGCACCGGCGCCGCCGCCTCGGCAAAGGCCCGCCTGAAGAGCCTGCCGAAGAAGCGGTGAACAGCGGTCCCGGCGACGCGCTGCTGCGCGTCACCGAAATCTTCCATTCCCTGCAGGGCGAGTCGACGCGCGTCGGCCTGCCGACCGTCTTCGTGCGCCTGACCGGCTGCCCGCTGCGCTGCGTCTGGTGCGACACGAGCTACGCCTTCACCGGCGGCCATGCGATGAGCGTCGGCGAGGTGCTCGCGCAAGTAGCTTCCTTGGGCTGCCCGACCGTCTGCGTCACCGGCGGCGAGCCGCTGGCGCAGAAGGCCTGCCTCGCGCTACTCACTGCGCTCTGCGACACCGGCTATTCGGTGTCGCTCGAGACCAGCGGCGCGCTCGACGTCGGCGGCGTGGATGCACGCGTGTCGCGCATCGTCGACATCAAGGCGCCGGATTCCTGCGAGCTCGAGAAGAACCGCTGGGAGAACCTCGCGCTGCTGACGTCGCGCGACGAGATCAAGCTGGTGCTCGCCTCCGAACCCGACTACGAGTGGGCCAAGCAGCAGTTGCGCGAACGCCGGCTTGACAGCCTATGCACCGTGCTGTTCTCGCCGGTGCAGGGACAGCTCGACCCCGCGCAGCTCGCCGCATGGATCCTGCGCGACAAGCTGCCGGTGCGCTTCCAGCTGCAGTTGCACAAGGTCCTCTGGGGCAACGAGCGCGCCCGCTAGAATGAAATCATGAAACGCGCCGTCGTCCTGCTCTCCGGCGGCCTCGACTCGGCCACCGCGCTCGCCATCGCCAACGCCGATGGCTACGCCTGCCATTGCCTGTCGGTCGACTACGGCCAGCGCCACGTCGCCGAGCTCGCCGCGGCCGAACGCGTCGCCAAGGCGCTCGGGGCGCGCGAGCACCGCGTCGTGCATCTGGACATGAACCAGTTCGGCGGCTCGGCGCTGACCGACACCTCGATCGCCGTGCCGACGGGCGGCATCGCGCCCGGCATCCCCGTCACCTACGTCCCGGCGCGCAACACCATCATGCTGTCGCTGGCGCTGGCCTGGGCCGAGGTGCTCGGCGCGCAGGACATCTTCGTTGGGGTCAACGCCGTTGACTACTCCGGCTATCCCGACTGCCGGCCCGAGTACATCCGCGCCTTCGAGGCGATGGCCAACCTTGCCACCAAGGCAGCCGTCGAAGGCCGCAAGCTGGTTCTGCATACGCCGCTGATCGACCTCTCCAAGGCCGACATCGTCAGGCGCGGCGCGGCGCTCGGCGTCGACTACGCGCTCACCGTCTCCTGCTACCAGGCCGATCGCGAAGGCCGCGCCTGCGGCACTTGCGACTCGTGCCGGCTGCGCCGCGCCGGCTTCGAAGCGGCGGGGCTCAGCGACCCGACGCGCTATCAGGCGTCGTAATCCGCCGTCAAGGAATATTGATTTAGGCGCTTGGCCTATCTCATTAGAATCCCGCGGACAGGGCCGCCAGAGCCCGCGAATGCCCTACCTTCGAGGAGGAAACAATGGAATTCGGCATCCACCAGCAGATCCTGCTGTCCGTCTTCGTCGTCGCCGTCGTCATGGGCGCCGTCGCCAACAAGACCAACTTCTGCACCATGGGCGCAGTCTCCGACTGGGTCAACATGGAGGACAAGGGTCGCCTGCGCGCCTGGCTGCTCGCCATCGCCGTCGCCATGGCCGGCGTGCTCGTGCTCGAGACGATGGGCAAGGTCAATCTCTCCGGCAGCACCTTCCCGCCCTACCGCACCGCCAACTTCGCCTGGCTGCGCAACGTCTTCGGCGGCCTCATGTTCGGCATCGGCATGACGCTGGCCTCCGGCTGCGGCAACAAGACGCTGGTGCGCATCGGCGGAGGCAACATCAAATCGCTGGTGGTGCTGGTCGTCGCCTGCGTCATGGCCTACCTGATGCTGTGGACCGACTTCTATGGGCTGGCCTTCGACAGCTGGATGGCGCCCTGGACCATCAACCTCGGCGCGCATGGCATCGCCAACCAGACCATCTACGGCATCCTCGCCGGCATGGTGGGTGCCGAACCGAACTCGCTGCACGTCGCGGTCGGCGCGGTCATCATGATCGGCCTGCTCGCCTACATCTTCGCCTCGGCCGACTTCCGCGGCAACACCGACAACATCCTCGCTGGCGTCGTCATCGGGCTCGCCGTCATCATCGGCTGGTATCTGACCGGCAGCGCCATGGGCGCCGAGTGGAAGGAATGGGCCGAGATGGCCGACGTGCCGCCCTCGCGCGTCGAAGTGCAGTCCTTCACCTTCATCAGCCCGATGGGTGACACCGCGCGCTACCTGATGAGCCCGGCCAACTTCGCGCTGATCAACTTCGGCGTCACCGCCTTGTTCGGCGTGATCGTCGGCTCGCTGCTCTACGCGCTGATCAGCCGCAGCTTCCGCATCGAGTGGTTCGCCAACTTCGGCGACTTCCTCAACCACGCCGTCGGCGGCGTGCTGATGGGCATCGGCGGCGTCCTCTCGATGGGCTGCACGGTCGGCCAGGGCATCACCGGCGTCTCGACGCTGGCCCTCGGCTCGGTCCTGACGCTGGTCTCCATCGTCGCCGGCGCCGCCGCCACGATGAAGGTCCAATACTGGCGGATGATGCAGGAAGCGTAAGGCTTCCCGGCCGCGCCGACCCGTGTTGCGAGTTTTTAGAACTGCCCGGTTCTGTAGCACATGAATTGTCCGCTTTTGTGCGGCGGGCGGGAAGCGGCGCAGGGCGTAGCCCGGAGCCGGTTTCCGCCCGCCGCGGCGCGCCTGGCGGACGGTTCAGGCGGCCT
>DAIDAU010000281.1 GCA_027310465.1 Rhodocyclaceae bacterium | reverse complement strand
CTGCTGGCGCTGCTGTCGGGCATCTTCCAGATCGCCTTCGGCCTGATGCGCGTCGGCGTGCTGCTCAACTTCCTGTCGCATCCGGTGCTGATGGGCTTCATCAACGCAGCGGCGATGATCATCGGCCTGTCGCAGCTGCCGACGCTGCTGGGCATCCCGGCGCGGCAGTCCGATCATTTCCTGCTCGACATCTGGCAGGTGCTGGCCAACATCGACGCGGTGCACGAGCTGTCGCTGGCGTTCGGCATCTCGGCGCTGGCGATGCTGTTCGCCTTCCGCCGGTTCGCGCCCAAGGCGCCGGGCGTGCTTATCACCGTCGCGCTGCTGACCTGGATCAGCGCGACGCTCGGCTACGCCGGCATGGGCGGGCGCGTCGTCGGCGCGGTGCCGGCCGGCCTGCCGAGCCTGTCGCTGCCGCCGCTCGACTGGGACGCCAGCATGGAGCTGCTGCCGGCGGGCTTCGTCATCGCGCTGATCAGCTTCATGGAAGCCATGTCGAGCGCCAAGGTGATCGCCATCCGCACCAAGCAGCCGTGGAACGAAAACCAGGAGCTGATCGGCCAGGGCCTGGCGAAAGTGGCGGCGGCCTTCTGCCACTCGATGCCGGTGAGCGGCTCCTTCTCGCGCTCGGCGCTGAATCTCGGCTCCGACGCGCGCACCGCGTTGTCGTCGGTGGTGTCGGCGCTGTGCGTGCTGCTGGCGCTGCTGTTCTTCACCTCGACGCTCTACCACCTGCCCAAGCCGGTGCTCGCGGCGATCATCATGATGGCCGTCATCGGCCTCATCAACTTCGGCGCCATCCGCAACGCCTGGATCGCCAATCGTGACGACGGCATCGCGGCGATCGTCACTTTCGTCGCCACGCTGGCGTTCGCGCCCAACATCCAGAACGGCATCGTCACCGGCATCATGCTGTCGCTGGCGCTGCTGCTCTATCGCATGATGCGCCCGCGCATCGCCGCCCTGGGGCTGCATCCGAACGGCTCGCTGCGCGACGCCCGGCGCCACGGCCTGCCGCCGCTGCATCCGAAGCTCGCCGCGGTGCGCTTCGACGGCGCGCTGCGCTTCGTCAACGTCTCCTACTTCGAGGACGCGCTGCTCTCGCAGGAGCGCGAGCAGCCGAACGTCGCCTGCATCCTGGTCAAGGCCAGCGGCATCAACGACATCGACGCCTCCGGCGTGGAAATGCTGAAGAACCTGGTGGCGCGCTTCCGCGCCAACGGCATCACGCTCGCCTTCAGCGGCATGAAGAGGCAGTTGCAGGACGTGATGGAGAGAACCGGCCTGATCGCCCAGATCGGCGCGCAGAACATCTTCGCCACCGACGGCGAAGCGCTGCAGAACCTGCTGGAGCGGCTGAACCGGAACTGAGGCGCGGGGCGGCCCGCCCCGCCGCTGCTAGCGGACTTTGTTGGCCGCGGCCAGCGCGGAACGCATGCGCAGCTTCGCCTGCAATTCCGACTTGTTCGAAGCGGTGACCTGCTTGCCGAACGCATCGCGTTCGGCGGTGCCGCGCTTCGTCGCTTCGATCGACTTGATGCAGCGCCAGCGTTTGCCACCCTTGGTTTCGATCTGGCGCATTTCTTCGCGCGGGTGATGCGTGCCGCAGTGATAGCAGTAGGCTGTGGTTGAGGAAGACATGGAAATCAGTACGTTAATGCGGGGTACAGGATCCTACGGTACTCGTTTTTCCCGTTATGGTAAAGATGCCGGATGTCCCTACTTGGGGGCGCTGTACCGGCATTTCAAGCGCGCCGCCAGGTGGTTCCGCCGGCGGAATCCTCCAGGACGATGCCATGTTTCCTGAGCTCGTCGCGGATGCGGTCGGCTTCGGCGAAATTCTTCGCCTTCTTGGCCGCTGCGCGCGCCGCGATCAGCGCCTCGATGTCCGCGGCCGCCGGTCCCGCGCTCGTCGCCGGCACGGCCTGCAGGAATGCCACGGGGTCGCGCTGCAGCAAGCCCAGTATGCCGGCGAGGCCTTTGAGCTGCGCCGCCAGCGCCGCGTCGCGCGTGCGGTTGAGCTCGTTGGCGAGGTCGAACAGCACGGCGACCGCTTCGGGCGTGCCGAAGTCGTCGTTCATGGCGTCGCGGAAGCGCCGCGCATAGGCGTCGTCCCAATTCACGCGCGGCTCGGCGTCGAAGCCCTTGAGCGCCGTATACAGCCGCGACAGCGCCTGGCGCGCGTCGTCGAGATGGGCGTCCGAGTAGTTGAGCGCGCTGCGGTAATGCGCGCGCAGGATGAAGAAGCGCACCACTTCGGCGTCGTAGCTCTTCAGCACCTCGCGGATGGTGAAGAAGTTGCCGAGCGACTTCGACATCTTCTCGTTGTCGACGCGCACGAAGCCGTTGTGCATCCAGTAGTTGACGAAGGTGCCGCCCTCATTTGGGTCCATGGCGCCCTCGGACTGCGCGATCTCGTTCTCGTGGTGCGGGAACTGCAGGTCCTGGCCGCCGCCGTGGATGTCGAAGTGCGCGCCGAGCAGCTGCGAGCTCATCGCCGAGCACTCGATGTGCCAGCCGGGACGCCCCTGGCCCCAGCGCGAGTCCCACTTGACCTCGGCCGGCTCGTCGTCCTTGGCGTGCTTCCACAGCACGAAGTCGAGCGGATCGTTCTTGCCTTCCATGACGTCGACGCGCTCGCCGGCGCGCAGGTCCTCGAGCGACTTGCCCGACAGCCTGCCGTAGCCGGGAAACTTGCGCACCGCATAGCAGACGTCCCGGCTGCCGGCGACGTAGGCCAGACCGCGCTGTTCCAGCGCGTCGACGAGGCCGAGCATCTGCGGCACGTAGTCGGTGGCGCGCGGCTCGTGGTCGGGGCGCTCGACGCCGAGCGCCTCGGCGTCCTCGTGCATGGCGGCGATGAAGCGGTCGGTGAGCGCGCGGATCGGCTCGCCGTTCTCGCCGGCGCGCTTGATGATCTTGTCGTCGATGTCGGTGATGTTGCGCACGTAGGTGAGGCGGTAGCCGCTGGCGCGCAGCCAGCGCGCCACCATGTCGAACACCACCATCACGCGCGCGTGGCCGAGATGGCAGTAGTCGTACACCGTCATGCCGCAGACATACATGCGGACGCGTCCGGGTTCGATGGGAACGAATTCCTGCTTTGCGCGGGCGAGCGTGTTGTAGATCGTCAGCATCGGGGGTGGCGGGGCTTCAAAAATCGGAATTAGCCGCGAAAGCGAAGGGTTTTCCCCCGGTTGTCGGGGGCAGGTAACATTGTGGATTCAAGCGGGTTGTTGGTAGAATCGCTCGCTAAATCCGAACCCGTCGGGATCAGTATAACATGCCCCTTGCACGCTCCTTTGCCCCACGCACGCTGGCTTTCGCCGTTTGCGCTGCGGCTGTTTTCTCGCTGCCCGCCTACGCCGATCCGCTGCAGGATGCCGGCAAGTTGATGAAGCAGGGGCAGCAGGCGCAGGCCCTCGAGCAGGTCGACAAGTACCTGTCGGGCAAGCCGAAGGATGCGCAGGGCCGCTTCCTCAAGGGCGTGATCCTCACCGAGATGAACAAGCTGCCGGAAGCGACCGCGGTGTTCCAGAAGCTCACCGAGGACTATCCGGAGCTTCCCGAGCCCTACAACAATCTCGCCGTGATCTACGCGCAGCAGAAGCAGTATGAGAAGGCCAAGCAGGCGCTCGAGATGGCGATCCGCACCCATCCCTCGTACGCAACGGCGCACGAGAACCTCGGCGACATCTACGCGCGGCTGGCGACGCAGGCCTACGACAAGGCGCTGCAGCTCGATTCGTCGAACGCCAGCGCGCAGATCAAGCTGGCGACGATCAAGGATCTGATGAGCGTCAATGGCCGCCCCGCCCTGCAGCGCCCGGCCGCCAAGCCGGCCGCCGCGCCGGAGAGCAAGCCGGCCGAAGCGAAGCCGGCTGAAACCAAGCCGGCCGAAATCGCCGCGGCCGAACCGGCGGCGAAGCCGGCCGAAACGAAGCCCGTCGACACCAAGCCCGCCGCGACGCCGCCTGCGGCGCCCGCCAAGCCGGCCGCGCCCGCCGCCGCACCGGCCGCCGCGAGCAGCGACGCGGCCGACGCCACCAAGGCCATCGACAGCTGGCTGGCGGCGTGGGCCAAGAAGGACGTCAAGGGCTATCTCGCCCATTACGCCAAAGACTTCCAGACGCCCGGCGGCGAGCCGCGCAGCGCCTGGGAATCGGAGCGCTCGCGGCGCATCAACAAGCCGGGCGCGATCCAGGTCAGCTACGACAAGCTGCGCGTCAGCGTCGAGGGCAACACCGCCACCGCGAAGTTCCGCCAGTACTATAAGTCCGGCGCGCTCAAGACGGCGAGCAACAAGGTGCTCGTGCTGGTGCACCGCGACGGCCGCTGGCTGATTCAGCAAGAGAGGATAGGCAGTTGATGGCGATTCGTGTCCGCCTGCGCAGTTCCGCTTTCGCCCTACTCCTCGCCAGCGTCGTCGCAGTTCCCTTCTCGGCCGGTGCCGCCAACGAGGCGCGCTACTCCGATTCCGGTCCGGAGCCGCAGCTCGCGCGCATTTTCTCGCTGATCGAGGACAACAAGCTCGATGCGGCGCTCGGCGAGACCGAGGGCCTGCTCAAGGCCTACCCGAACTTCCGCCTCGCCAACCTGGTCAAGGGCGACCTGCTGCTGGCGCGCACCCAGCCGCTCACGACCTTCGGCCAGGGCGGCGGCCCCGCCGCGCGCGACAAGGTCGCCGACCTGCGCGACGAGGCGCTGGCCCGCCTGCATGCCTACCAGACCAAGCCGCCGGCCAACTACGTGCCGCGCTACCTGCTGCAGCTCGGCGCCGGCGAGAAGCACGCGGTGGTCGTCGACACGCAGAAGTCGCGCCTCTACTTCTACCAGAACGACCACGGCACGCCGCGCTTCGTCGCCGACTACTACGTCACGCACGGCAAGCTCGGCACCGAGAAGGTCAAGGAAGGCGACCAGCGCACGCCCATCGGCGTCTATCGCGTCACCGCCAGCCTGCCGCGCCAGAAGCTCGCCGACCTCTACGGCAGCGGCGCCTTCCCGCTCAACTACCCGAACGAGTGGGACAAGCGCATGGGCCGCAACGGCCACGGCATCTGGCTGCACGGCACGCCGTCGAACACCTTCTCGCGCCCGCCCAAGGCCTCCGACGGCTGCGTCGTGCTGGCCAACCAGGATCTCGACGCCGTCGCCAAGAACCTGCAGATCGGCCTCACGCCGGTCATCATCAGCAACAGCATCGAGTGGCTGTCGCTCGACGACTGGCAGGCCGAGCGCAAGTCGCTGCTCGGCATGATCGACGAGTGGCGCCGCGCCTGGGAGAGCCGCGACGTCGCCCGCTACGCCGAGCACTACTCCCTGAAGTTCCAGGCCGACGGCCAGAACTACCAGTCCTGGGTGGCGCAGAAGGAGAAGGTCAACGCCGGCAAGAGCTGGATCAAGGTCGAGACCAACAACATCAGCATGTTCCGCAATCCCGGCAAGGAAGACTACGTCGTCGTCACCTTCGAGCAGGACTACAAGAGCAGCAATCTCTCGAACGTCATGAGCAAGCGCCAGTACTGGATCAAGGAAGACGGGCGCTGGAAGATCATCTACGAAGGCGCGGCCTGAGCCCGCCTTCCCTTTCCGGAGTTTCAGCCATGAAGAAAGCACTCGCTTTTCTGTTCGCGCTTGCCCTCGCCGTCCCGGCCTTCGCCGCCAACCCGCAGGTCGAGATGAAGACCAGCATGGGCACCCTCGTCATCGAGCTGTATCCCGACAAGGCGCCGAAGACGGTCGAGAACTTCCTGCAGTACGTCAAGGCCGGCTTCTACAACGGCACCATCTTCCATCGCGTCATCGACGGCTTCATGATCCAGGGCGGCGGCTACGACGCGAAACTCAACGAAAGGGAGACCCGCGCGCCGATCCCGAACGAAGCCAGGAACGGCCTCAAGAACGAAGCCGGCCCCATCGCCATGGCGCGCACCGGCGATCCGAATTCAGCGACAGCGCAATTCTTCATCAACCTGGTCGACAACCGCGGCCTCGACTATCCGCGTCCGGACGGCTTCGGCTATGCGGTCTTCGGGAAGGTGGTGCAGGGCTCCGACGTGGTTCAGAAGATCGGCAAGGCGCCGACGGACTTGCTGACTCAGATGTTCGCGAACCTCCCGAAGACCTCCATCGTGATCGAATCGGCTAAACTCCTGCCCGAGAAGAAATAGGACAACGACATGATCAAACTCCACACCAGCCACGGCGTCATCGCCCTCGAACTCGACGCCGAAAAGGCGCCCAAGACCGTCGCCAACTTCCTGCAGTACGTGCAGAGCGGCTTCTACGACGGCACCATCTTCCATCGCATCATCGACGGCTTCATGATCCAGGGCGGCGGTTTCGAGCCCGGCATGAAGCAGAAGGCGACGCAGCCGCCGGTCGAGAACGAAGCGACCAACGGCCTCAAGAACGAAGCCGGCACCATCGCCATGGCGCGCACCTCGGATCCCCACTCGGCCACGGCGCAGTTCTTCATCAACGTCGCCAACAACGGCTTCCTCGACTATCCCGGCCAGGACGGCTGGGGCTACTGCGTCTTCGGCCGCATCGTCGAAGGC
>DAIDAU010000514.1 GCA_027310465.1 Rhodocyclaceae bacterium | reverse complement strand
ACAGCGTGTCATTGTCGACCTTGTGCCTTGCGCCATAGTCGAACAGGATCACCATCTCCCGCATCAACGGGATGGCGCCCTCCGAGATCTCCAGCGCAGCAACGCCCTCCGGTAGATCGTTGGAGCCTCCGACGAGGCGCCCTCGAAGGAGTGCCGCAGCGAATAGACGCTGTGATTTTCCGTCGGCGCCAGCTTGTTCTCGCGCAGGTACTTGTTGAGCGTCGCCGACAGGGTGTCCTCCTTGTCGCGGTAGCGCGGGAACCCATGGGGGTGCTTCTTCATCACCTCCAGCGCCAGTCCGGTCAGCGGCACGAAGCGAATCGAGGACTCGGTCTTGATCTCGCGCGGCGCGTCCGGGTCATCATCCGGCTCGATCTTCAGGTGCGGGATCTTGTGTTTGAGCAGGATGCGCTCGGGGATCAGGTTGCAGATCTCGCTCGGCCGCGCGCCGATGTCGGCCACCATCAGCAGGACACCGCGCGCCTCCTCGTTGAGGCCGGCGAGCGCGCCTGGCCGCAGGATCGTGCCGACGATCCAGTCGTGGTCGAACGCCAGCCGCTTGCGCCGTTTGCCGCCCTTGCGCTTGAAGGTCAGGCCGTCGAACGGATTGTCGCGATCCTTGTCGCCGAGATGGGCGAAATATTCCCGGTAGAGCACGCGCAGGTCGCCGACGCGCCGCTTGCCGGTGTCGGGGCTGTGCGAGGGCTTGCCGACCTTGGGTGCGATCTTCTCCATCCAGTGATCGTAGTATTTGCGCGCATCGTCCCGGCCGATCTTCTCGATGTCGAGGTCGCCGACGATCTCCATGAAGTGCTTGACGGCGAGGTGCTTGACGTTGGTCCAGCGCTTGCGCTGGCCTGCGCTCTTGCTGCGCAGCTGATGCGGCACGATCTTGTCGCGATAAACCTCGAACGCCTTGCTGATCTTGACCGCCGGCATCTCCACCGTGCCGAGCACCGCCTGCACGACAGGCTTGGGGACATTGCGCCCGGCGAGGGATTCGACGCGCTCGAGGATCGCATCGATCTGGTCGGTCGCCACCTCGCTGGCCGGCTTGTAGGAAAAGCCCAGCGCCTTGGCGCGCTGGATGGCGGCCTGGTAGCGGCCGCGCGCGAGCTCGGCGTCGCCGCCGTCGATCATGGAGGCCCAGAGCTCGTCGTCGGCCTTCTCGTAGAAATCCCGGAAGCTGCGCGCCCGCGCGAGGTCATCGGTCTTCAGCGACAGCTTGACGGTGTGCCCGCGCGGGTCGACGTCGCGCAGCTCGACCGGAGTGCGGCGCCGGTAGTAATAATTGCCGTTGAGGCAGAGCAGATAGCGATCAGGATCGAGCGAATCTTTCCGGTTCCTGCCCATCGCCAGCCCGCGATTTGTGTACCAATATGTGTACCGATAGGTGTGCCAAAAAGCACAAAAGAAGCAAGAGCGGAAATCTACGGAGAGAAAATTTGCAGCGATATCAACAGCTTGATTGAAGTCGCGGGTGAATTTCGTGGTGCGCTCGGAGCGCTTAAAACCACCCCTGCCTGCGTTGAAATTGCTAGAGAATTTAGAGGGCCATCAGCGATTTGTGTACCAGTAGGTGTACCGATAGGTGTACCGAAATTCGAGGGTTCGACACACTCGCCTCACGCCTCTTTTCCACCAGTTTGCGAAGGATAGCAACACATGACTGACCAGCCTTTCGTCTCCGGATGTTGTGAGGGCGAGAAGTGCTTCTGCGGCGCCCCGGCCGCGCACAAGATCGAGGAGACGATCTTCCACGACGATCCCGTTCCCCACCGGCATCCGCTCACTGCCTACATCTGCCACGAGCACTTCAGGATGGTCATGGGGCCTGCTGCGGACTGCCGCGCGAGAGCGCCTGTGACGCTCAGCGCCCGACCGCTCCTGCACACCGACGGCCGTCCGGTTGTGGCTGGTGACCTGAAGTCCGGCGAGGCCTTCGACTTCGATCCTAACACGATGGTGATCAGAAGGCGGAGCGACTGACCTCTTTACAAATGCACCAGAGTGGTGCATTTTTGAATCGCCGGTCGCAGCCGGACAAGGAGACCAGATGACTACTTCGATCACCCACTTCGTCGGGTTTCCCGACCTCGGCCATCGCTTCCACAACGCGGTGCGGATCTTCGGGCCGCCGGCGTTCCTGCATCGCTTCTGGGATCAGCGCGCGAGGCGCGATATCGCCGATGGCGACGTCATCGTGTTCGCCGAGGGTGACGAGCATCAGCCGGTACGCCGCTTCAACGGCGATGATCAGTTCTACGCTCCGGACCCAAAGGAACCTGAGGTCGAGCTATGAGCGAGATGGATCGGGGGTCCGCTGGGAGCGCTGAGGCGGGTGGCTCATGGCCTGCCGTGCAGGCACTTAAGCCATATGGTTTTGAATATTTCGTGTCGGCGACCAGCATCCCAGGTCCGGGCAATACAGTCATCGTATTCACTACAGGTGGCGACTTCGTCACGGCCTGCGTGTCGTATGACAATCGTGTCATCTGGGCGCTAAGCTGCGGAGGTAGCGCTGACGAGGAAGCATATACGGACGAGGCGAATAATATCCATCGCCTTAGTCGGGAGCTATTTCTTGGTTCTATGGCAGGTGTGGCCGAGCAGTCAGGCGCTGGTGCACCAGAGACCTCCGTGCGATGCGGAGCGCCTGCCGACCTCCACGATCTTGCCCAACCAACGTCGAAGGGGTGGGTTCTTGTTCCCGCAGAGCCCACCGACGCCATGTGCGCAGCGATGCTTCACCGCGTTGAGGAAGCTCAGGCAGGCAATGGGGCGCCGTTCAAGTGGCCGGATATTGAGCACATGTTCGATATCTACACGGACGCAATCGAAGCCGCCCAGCCGCCAGCCGCTTCGGATTCCGTAATCGATCAGCTCGTCAAGGACAACGAGAACCTTCGCGCGCAACTGATGAACTTGCCAGAGGATGCTCCGGCCGCTCCGTCCGATCTCGCCGCCCTCTGCAAGGAGATGCTGTCCGGAGACCGGGCGGAGTTCAAATCGAACGGGCCGTTGATGAAGGTCCTGGCCCAAGAGATCGGCGGCGAATGCGCAGAGGTCGGCGCGATCAACAGGACGATCCGGCGGGCTCTTGAGGTGGTGGCTGGTGGGGCGCCGGCTGCTCAGGTCGAGACGGACGACGAAGATGACGCCTCGTATGAGCGCGGTTTCAAGGCTGGATATGAAGTCGCGACGGCACAGAGCGGGCCTCACCGCTCCTCTGCCGAGCAGCACGAAGAGGCGACACTCCAGATTTGCTTCGACAAGGTGGCGAAGGAGCGAGATCAGTTTCGCGCACAAATCAAGGAACTGTCCAGGTCTACTGAGCGCTACATGCGAGCGGTCGCGGCACTCGGCAAGGATAGCGGCTACAACAAACTGACCTATTTCGAGGCTCCAATCCTAAACATGCCGACAGAGGAGATGAAGACCGAAGCGCATAACCGCTGGCTCGAATTGAATGACGCCGGGATTGCGCTCACGCTGGCCCTTCAACCGGAGGGCGGCAAATGACTATCGACAAGGACTCTCCTGATAAATTTTTTCCGCTGCGTTACGAGGATGGACCTGATTATTGCACCGTGAAGGACGCGCGGGGCAAGGACTTCGCCCTCACCGTACAGCCGGACGTCCTGAAGGAGATGGAGATCGCGCTGCGGGTTGCCCTGGTCAACTCAATTTCTCACTCGCGCTCCTCTGCCGGGACCGACGACCCTACCTCCAACCCCGCGTGGAACGATGGCTGCGACTTCGCCATGACGCAGCTTTGCATCTTCCTTGGCGTCAATCAGAGCGACGTAAGGTGGGATGCCGCGACTGAGACCGTTGACGGCGATGTTCAAGCAGTGATCGGCAACATCCTTCGCGCCAAATTCGGCGAGAATTGGGGTCCGGAGGACGATCCAATCTCGCGGATCGGCGTCGCTAAGCCTTTGCCTTCGACTGTCGAACAATTGGACCAGTTGCGCGCAGCACCGCAGTCACCAAAACTCCCCCCTATCCCAATCCATTGGGCGCGGCCTCAAGGCGGCACGTTCGAGGAAATGCGCGCCAACGTCTGGAAGACAGGGCTGGCCGACAAGGGCGATACCATCCTTGTGTGGGTCAATGAGGGCGACTTTATCCACGCGCAGATAGTTTGCGGCGGCTTCGAGCACACGTCCCCGCTCTCGCGCCCGGAGGGCGCATGACCGACCATCTCGCCAGCCTCATTCGCGCACAGATCCACAGTGACATCGAGCGCGCCGAGATGGCCGTTTTTAGCGGCGGCACCGTCACTAGCACGGTCTCGAACGCCAGCGATGGCGCGATGACCATCGAGAAGATGCGGCAGGCGATCCGTGAGTTCAACCCGCCACCTCCGCCGCGCCTGACCATCACCTATTCAACCCATGCGCTCAAGGACACCGAGGAGCGGTTGTTCCCGGACAGCAAGAACCGCTCGAAGCGCGTCCGCAAGAAGCTGATCAAGCGCCACGGCGGCGAGTTTCGCCGCGTCCCGACGATCTGGCGGATCGAGGACAAAATCGTCGCCCACCCCTCCTTCCGGTCGCAGCTGGAAGCCCACACCAAGGAGACCACCGATGTGCAAATGCACGCCTGTTATGAGAACGCCATGGTGCGGTCGCCCTGGCTGTAGGAAGCCGGAGACGATCAGTATCGATCCTGACAAGTTGGTGGTTAGGACTGGTCGCTCTGCCGAGCTGTCGGCCGGCGGCGCAGAGGAATATCGCTGCATCATGTGCGATGCGAGCGGTTGTGGCGCCGTCATCCACAATGCGGGCTGCGTCCATCATCCAGACTACAAACCTCCGATCGGACTGATCGCCGGCGAGTGGGATGCACTCTGGAGCTGGCACAACGACCGCCAGTACGAGGCGGCCGGCAAGGAAGAGTACGCCGAGGCGCAGTGGCACAAGGAGCGTGCCGAGGTGATCCGGCCGCTCACCACCTTCGGCAAGAAGGAGGTAGCTACGTCATGACCTCCGCGCCGTTCATCACCGTCACCAGCGGCATCCGCGGCTGGTTTGCCGTCCTCATTGGCCGCGACGGCATCCCGGATGTCGTCGGGATCAGCTCGTTCGAGACCGCAGAAGGCGCCGCGTCCGAGGGGCGTGAATGGGCGCGCGCCGAAGGTCTGCAATTTAGGGAGCCTGCCCATGCCGACCGTTGAATCCAAGCTCGTCGATATCGAGGCCGAGCTGCGCATGGAAACCGAGCGCGCCTACAAGATCTTCGACGGCAAGCGGGCCGTGTGGGTGCCGAAAAACATCGTCGAGCGCAACGGCGATGGAACGTGGACGATGCCTCGCTGGCTTGCCGTCGAGAAGGAGCTTGTGTGATGGTGGGTCTTGCGATCAAGAGGTTGGAAGGTGAGACCTGGCGCGACTGCGCCGCGCGCATCGCGCGCAAGAACGGCCTCGAGCTCGAGGTCATGGTTGCCTTCGACGAAGCCATCAAGCGAGGCGTCCCCGACGACGAGGCGGCGTGGGAGGCCTGCTACGAATGGGACGTTTGCGATCTCGCGCCATGACCGTCCATCGCTTCATCCCGGCTGCCGACAAGCATGGCGCCAAGACCGCCTGCGGCATCAAGCTGCACAATGACGTGACCTCCAACGAGGATGGTAGCGTCATCACCGGATACACGGATGACGGAACTCACATCTTGGATCTGACCGGCAAGGGCAAGCCGTTCGACTGCAAGCGCTGCCGCGCTGTGTTGGAGCGACACCACGAGGCGAGGATACAGCCGTGAACCTGCGCATCCTCAAGAAGCTGTCGAAGCGCGCGGCGCCGCTGCTGCCGCTGCTCGGGGACAGCCGGCAGCAATTCCGAGCCGAGAAGTGCGATAATTACACTGGACTCCTGATCCGCGCCCGCAAGCACTTCGAGCGCCTACGGTCGCCCCATAGCGACCCGTCAGGCCGTGAACTGTCTCTCAAGCGTCCAGCCCGCGACAAGCATGGCGGCTATATCGTGATGTGGCCTCCGCACAGCCCGCGCAAGGGCACGCTGATGGTCGGCGCCACGTCCGGCTACTACGAGCCGGAATGGGACGAAGAAACCGCTTGGGAGGCGCTGCGCACCATCGTCCATCACCACTTTACCGACTGGAGCGAGGATGGTCCGACGCCGCTGCGCCGCTTCAGGACGCCGCGCGAAGTGCTTGCGGCCGCGCGCGAGATCATCGAGGGGCCTAGCGCACCGCCAGATAGGTGCCGAACAGCGCGCCGGCAACCGCCGGGATCAGCATCCAGTGATTGTCGACATAACTGATGGTGGAAAAACCGCCGAGGCCGACGATGGCGCCTGAGTAGAGCGCGGCGGCCAGGCGCCGCTTGTCGGTGACGGCCGCGGTGTAGCGCGCCCAGACGAAGTCGAGTGCCGTCATGATGGCGAAGACGATGATGGCGGATGTCATCAGAAGAAGGCCTTCAGGTCGAAGCCGTGGATCTTGCAGAACCGCGCAGCGAGCTTGCGAAAATAGGCGCCGTGGACGTTCTCGTTGCCACCCGGGTTATGGCCGGTGACGTCCTCGGCGACGTGGCACATCTCGTGGCCGAGATACATCGCCAGCGTTGCGGTCTGGCTGACGCCGTTGGCTGAGATCGCGATCCGGAAGCGATCGCCCATCCACTGACACCAGGCGATCCGCGCGCGGTCCTTGACGATCCGGAACTCGACGCCATCGGCGTGCGGCATCTTCTTGATGCTGCGGAACGGCGGCAGCGAGCGGTGATATTCGTAGAGCAGCGCGATCGAGTCCGGCGTCAGCGGATGGCTCATTCAGATCTCCAAACAAAAAAAGAGCCCCGTACGAATGCGGGGCTCCAAGTTTCCTTCGGGAGTAGTCAGATCGTCGTCATAGCTTACGCGGCCTGCGCTGCGGCCATAGCGCCTTGCACCATGGCCGGAGTGAGTGTGATGCGCCCGACTTCGCCGAAGCGCTTCGAATATGTGATCACCTTGGCGGACTGCTCGGAGAGCCAGCCGCCCTGGGCTTCATAGGAGGACCTGCCGGCGAGCGTCTCGTGCTGCTCGACCTTCATCAGGTTGCCGGAGAACAGCGCGTCCGAATGCAGGTGGCCGGTGTGGCCGTAGGAGAATTTGGTCTTGCCGTAGAGCTCGCGGAAGCGGCCGGCGAACACGGTGTCGACCTGCTTGGGCTTCTTGCGGTGACCGTGGTGATAGAACAGCGAGACGTCGCCCCACTCGAAGGCGTTGTAGGTCGAGGGGCTGCGCTCGACCGACAGCCGCGGCTCGTCCTCGTAGAAGGCGGCGAACATCTCGCGCAGCCAGATTTCCGAGGCCGGGTCGTGGTTGGCGTCCGCCATGATGATGTGGACGTGCTCGTGCTTTTCGAGCAGCATCTTGATCACACGCCGCATGGTGCGGATCACGATGCGGACGATCTTGGCAAAGCGCGAGTCGCTGTCGATGACGTGGCGGTTGGTCGGCGTCACGCTCTCCAGGCTGTCGAAGTGCAGGAGGTCGCCGAGCTGGGCCAGCACCGCGGTGTGGGCGTTCGGCGACAGCCGGATCGCCATCGCGAACCAGTCGAGCACGAGCTGCTCGGCGATCTTGAGGTCGTAGTCGGTTCCGGTCTCCTCCCGCCACGACAGCGAGCCGAAGTGCAGATCGGTGACGGTGTACTGGTTGAGGAGGTCTTCGTTGCGCGCGAGCGGCAACAGCGTCGCCGGCGCTTCGGTCGGCAGGCCCTCCTTGAGAGCCTCCACCATCTCGCGCATCGCGGCCTCGCGCATGACCTGGTCGGGCATCACCCTGATCCAGTCCTGCACGACGCGCCCTTCCGGGTCGCGCTGCACCGTCATCTTGCCGAGGAAGTGCGTCTTCGGCATCTCGAACGGCTCGCCATGTTCACGCTTCTGCGTGACGTGCTGGCCGCCGTCGGGGTCGGTCGTCACCTTGGTGAGCGAGAACCCTGGCATGGCATTCGGAGCGTGATGGAGAAGCAGCCCACGCTCTGAGGCGAGGATGAGCCGCTTCTCCAGCATGCCGACCGACATCTGCAAGGCAGCTGCCGCCTTGAGGTAGTTCCGGCCGTTGGCGTCGAAGGCGTCAGCAATCTCCTTGAGAGCCTCGTCAGATCTGTCAGAAAACCGATTGCGCCGCTTCGCCATTGACACCCTACCCTGTTGGTCTTAGTCGCCGTCGACCGACTGCTTCGAGCGGCCTGCCGCTGCTATCGAGCGAATGATCGAGTCAAGACGCTGGTGGATGGCCGACATCGCCCCGGACTGGGACTGAATGGCGGTCATCAACTCGGTCTTGAACTCGCGCATGCGCTCGTAGGTGACGTAGTCCCGCGCAACCATCTCCCGGAACGAGTGCATGTCCTTGTCGAGCGCATCGGCTCGTGCATGGGCGCTCTCGGCACGTTCGTTGGCCTGCTTGACTGCGCTGTCGAGGTTCGTGATGCTTGTCTTGGCGCCCCCTTCGTTGCGACCACGGTCGATGAAGTAAATGGCCGCGGACACGAGGCCCGCGACCAGACATCCGACGCCGCCGGCAATGCCGGCGACGGCTACGAGATCGCCCACCTGCTCCTGGCTTTCTGTCGGGATGCGCTTACGAGGCCTGCGGAACGTCGAGCGTCGAGACGTTCGGATGACCAGGCGTCAGGTGCTGCAGCAGCTGGATGAAGGCACCCATGACGTTGCCGCCATTACCCTCGGCGAGCGCCTTGAGGGCGTTCTCGACGAAGGGCGCGGCGGCCGCGACCATCGGCTGCACGACAGCCACGACCGGGGCGGCGCCGGGAACGACGGCACCGGCGATGGTGGCGATGTAGGGCTCGAACTTCATCACACCCTCGACCACCTTCTCGGCGGTCGCGGCTGCTTCCTGCACGGACTTCATATCCATTTTCTTCTACTCCACTTTGATTGCGGGGCTGTCGATGAAGGACCAGTTGACGAGCCCCTTGCCGTCGATCTGGATGGCGGCGGCTGCCGCCGGGGTCAGGTCGATGCCCGCGCCGTTGGTGTGGCGGGGTGCGGAGACCTGGCCGAGGTCAGTCCCGGTCTCGGCCTGCGGCCGCGTTCCGGTCTGCCAATACGGGTCATGCGTGTTCCACGGACCGACATCGACGATGTCGCAATCGACGCTGGCTCCGGTGTGGGCGTTGCTGACCCGTACGCGCGGGCGCGTCCCGGAGAAACGGAACGGCAGCGCGACGCCGGGCGAGGTGTTGTCGAGGCGAAAGCCGTAGGCGGCGTTATGGCCGTCGTCGCCGAACACGGTCGCGGTGATGTTCTCCTGCACGCCACTCTTGACGTGCGCGGATGCATCGCTCGCGACACTTGCGGCCGAGGGATCGTGGGTGATGGAGAGCGCCGAGCCGGTCGGCATCATCACCGGGCCGCCGGACGGAAGCGGCACGGCCTTCGGCCACCAATAGCCGACCAGACCGAAGCCGCTGGTGCTCTTCGGAAGTGCCTCGATCTGCACCATGTCGTGCTCGTTGCCGCCGAGCGTCCAGACGCGGTTGGCATTCTCGCCGCGGTAGAAGCCGACATGGCCGAGGCCGGAGCTCGGCGAGCCCCGCCAGAACACGGCGATCGCCCCGAGCGCCGGCTTTTCGAGCTGCACGAAGTTCGGGTTGGAGCGGAAGCTCTGCGAAGAGGCCGAGCGCGAACCCATCACGCCGGTAGCTTCGAGGGCTGCGTTGGCGAAGATCGCGCACCACGGCTCGCCATTGGCGCCGGTATGGGCGAGCGCGATATAGCGGTCGAGACCGCGGTTGTCGCCCTGCTCGTGGAAGCCGATCTCGTGCAGCGCCCACTGGAACCAGGCCGGCGCGCCGGCGAACGGACCGGAGATGGTCGGCACCGGCGAAGGTGCCGGCGCAGGGCTCGGTGCAGGCAGCTGCGGGACCGGCGGCTGCGGCAGAGCCGGCTGCGTCACCACGATGGGCGGCGCGGCCTTGATGCTGTTGAGACTGTTGATCTGCGCCTGCGCCTGCTTCAGCGCCTCGCGCAGCACCGAGGTCAGAAGATACTGCTGGACCTTCTCGCCGATATAGACAACGATCACCGCGGCGAGCGCGGCAATCCCGTAGAAGTCGTTCATCTGAAATCTCCACGAAAAAGCCGCGCTCGGTGGCGCGGCTTGCTGTTGTTCTCGCTTGTTGAAGATGCTTGGGAGAGCCGGCCCGCTACTGGGTCGGGATGGTCACGTTGATGCCGTAGGTCAGCAGCACGGCCTGTAGCGCCGCGTTGGTCTGCTGACCGCTGGCATCCTTCGGCCACGGCGTCGCGGCCCCATGCGCCTGAAGGAAGGCGACATAGGCGAAGTCGTAGCTGTAGACGATCTTGTTCCGCGCGCTGGAGTAGATCCGACCATCGGTCGAGATCCAGTACCAGTCGTTCGGATCAAACAGGATAAGCGAGTTGAAGGTCATGCCGCGCCCCGTTACCAGCTGACCTGGCCGCCGGTGTCGGTGGTGCCGGCCACCGATCCCGGCAGGAAGTTGGCACCGAGCCCGTTGGCGGAGATGATGCCGTTGAGGCCAGCGCGATACTTCGGGCCGCTCACGAAGCTCGGATTGACGAAGGTAGGCGGGTTGACGTTGTTGATCGACAGCGAGCCGAGGCCGGTCGGGTAGCCGACGCCCCACGTCACCGAGATCGCGGTCGAGAACGTGTAGGTATAGGTGCCGAGGTTGATGCTGCCGTTGTAGATCGGCCAGAAGATCGCGTTGGAGTTGCCGTTGAAGGTATGGTTGCCGGGATTGGTAGTGGCACCCGTCGCGGCATAGAACACGATCGAGGCGTTTCCGGTCGCCGTGTTGTTGGTGTTGAGCGTGGCGCCCTGGCTCGCAGCAAACGCGGCCCACGGATAGAGCCCGTTGGTCTGCGCCGAGACGTTCTGCACCGTCATGGTGTTCGGTCCGGTGACGTAGAAGCAGTTGCCGGCACCGCTGTTGATGTAGGTCTGGGTCGAGCCTGCGCCGTTGATGACGAGGTTCGGACCGGCATAGGCCGGCGTCTGGATGCTCTCGTTGTAGGTGCCGGCCGCGACCTGGATGGTGATGGTGTACTGGCTCGGAGAGTAGCCATAGGCGACGTTGACCGCCTTCCGGATCGTCTTGAGCGGGCCGGACGTGCCGGTGCCGACGGTGGCCGAGGTGCCGTCGTAGAGCGTGTCGCTGCCGGTCGAGGTGTTGACGTAGATCGTATAGTTCGCCGTCGGCTTCTTGGCGAATATGCCCTGCGAGGTGCCGACGATCTGGTACTGCGTGCCGTCGTAGACGATCAGCAGCACCATGCCCGCGGTGAAGACGTTGTAGGGCGGGTTGGTGAGATCTCCGAGCATGAGGTTCTTCACCCCGAGCCCGTTGACGTTGATCGTGCAGGCGCCGGTGATGGCGTTGGCGAGCTTCACCGACAGGAACAGGCCCGCGATCTGCTGGCCGCTGGTGATCGCCGGCGAATAGGTCGCGACCAGCGCATTCTGCGCGCCGGTGTCGTTGACGTAGGGGATATTGACCGAGGTGAAGTTGTTGGTGGTGGTGCCGGCGCTGATGCCCAGATAGTTCGCCATCTGGAAGTTGACGCCGTCATAGGTGAGCTCGAGCACCTGGCCGGACAGGATGTCGCCGGAGGCAAGCGCGGCGCCGCCGGCGCGCTTGATCGCGACAGCGCCGAGGCCGTTGACGTTGACGGTCGACGCGCCGGAGTTGGCGTTGGCCGCCTTGAAGCGGATCGTCATGCCGGCGACGTAGGCAACCGGCACCGGATAGGGCACGTTGACGACATAGGCGTTGGCCGCGCCGGTATCGGTACCCCACAGCCACGTGCCGTTCTGCACGTTGCTCGGGACGCTCGGCAGCGTCGGGAAGAACGGCGCGGTGGAGAGCTGCGTGATCGCCGCCGAAGTGATCTGGGTGGCGCCGTTGGCGACGGTGATGGTGTAGAGCCCGACATAGCCGGCATCGGGCGTCGGGGCGGTCTGCGTGCCGGTGGTCGCGGCCACGCCTGCCTTGAGCGCGATCGTGCATTTGGTGAGCCGCTGGGTGTAGTTCGACGATCCGGAATTGTTCGGACCGGAGTACGGCTGCAGCGGGTTCGACGAGTTGTAATAGCTGAGAACGGTCGCGCCAGCGTCAACGTCCTGCAAGATCGCCTGCACCAGATAGACCTGGCTGTAGCCGGCGGTGCTGGGTGGCGTGATCGTGAGCGTCACCGGCGCCTGGTTGGTGCCCATCTTCATGATCGAGGCATTGTCGACGCCGAGCGAGCCGTAAGGCGTCGCGTCCGTCGGGTCGATCTGGAAGATCGAGCCGGTGCCGATATTGACCTGCAGCGATGCGGGAGCCGTCGGCGTGCAGGCCAGACCAGCAACCACCGTCGAGTTGCCGAGGATGGCGGCGTTCTGGAACGCCTCCGCGATCATGGCGAACTTGTTGGTGTAGAGCTGGTCGGTATCCTGCGGAAGCGCGCCAGGATACACGATGACACGATCAGTCATTGCAACGGTCCTTGCATGAAAAAACCCGCCTGCAAGGGCGGGTTTTGGGGAGATGGATGTGGTGGGATGGTGTTAGACGACGACCTGCGTCCAGCACGTCGTGCCGGTCGGCTTGGTGTTGTTGATCAGGTCGTAGATCATCTGCTGGGTGATGCCGCTCTCTTCGGTCTGCGGGCCGACATATTCGCCAGCGCCCGATCCGTAGCCATCGAGCGAGCTGCCGTAGCCGCCGATGCCGGGGACGCCGGCGCCGGCGCCCTTATGCACGAGCATGAAGGTCTGGCACGGCAGGTTCATGTTGCCATAGCCGCCCTGCCCGACGCCGTAGCCGAACGAGCCGCACGTCGCGCCCTTGCCGCTGTAGCCGCCGGTGTCATAGGTGTTCCAGGGCTCGAAGATCCATGGCTGCTTGCCGGTCACGGTCGTGATCGCATTCGCCATGCCGGCGCGCGTGACGCGCTCCTGCAGGATGGTGGCGCGGATCACGGCCCGGAAGGCATCGTCGCTGGTGCCGCGGCGCTGGATGTAGAGGCCGAGGAAGTCATAGGCGAAGATGTCGAGCCAGACGCCGTAGGCCGTGAACAGGCGGGTCTGGGCCCGGGCGTATTTGACCAGGCTGTAGCACCACGCCGCGCTGTCGGAGACACCGCCCAGGATGGCATCGCGGATCGAGGCCAGCCATTTGAACCAGCGCTTCGGGATGACCTGCTTGATGCGCTGGACGATATTGTCGGAGGTGCCGGTCCGATCGACCGCCGGCACCACGATTTTCAGCCCGGACCATTGCAGGCTTGCATCGATGGTCACTTCACTGAAGACAGCGGGGGCGACCGCAAACCCGATGGTGAAGCTCGCGCTCACTCCGGTCAGTGCGAAGGCGCCGGCAGAGGCGACGCGCGTGTCGACGAGCGTTGCGGCTTGTCCCGTAGCAACGAAATTGCCGCCCAGCGAGACGACGTTGGAGCTGCCTCCGTTAGAGCCAAGCGCCTGATGGCCGAGTGCGTCAGATCCCAGAGTCACGGGTCAGCAATCCCTTGTCAGAGGAGGTTGGCGGCCTGGAAGAACTGGTCGATCTGCGTCGTATTCCAGCCGAAGGCGCCTCCGATCGTGGCGACGAGCGGATGGGTGCGGCGGAAGATCGCCTCGCCCTCGATCAGCGCGGTGGCGGAGAACTGCTTGTCCGCCGGCATACCGTTGATCAGGTTCTGCAGCGGCGTCGGGATCGCGCCAATCCTGAGTGCATTGACGACGTCGGAACGGCTGATGATCGACTGCACCGAGAGCTGCTGGAAGAACTGGCGCCGCGTGATGGACGGCGGGACGGGGCCGACGCTCGCCTGGCGCTGCACCTCCGCGGCGATTTCAGCCGAGGTCGGCTGCGTCTGGGTCTGGTCCTTCCAGACCAGCGTCGTGAGGTCATCGTTCCACATCGCCCATGCCGCGCCGGGGCGCAGCGCGAGGATGGCGTCTACGTTGGGAGTGGGGATCATCGATGGAGCCCTTGCAGATCAAGTGAAGATTTCGCGGATGCGGAAATTCCAGCCGGAATACTGGATCGTTCCGGAGCCGCTAGAGGAGTTACTCGCCCGCAGCTTGTAGGTGACGGAAAGCGCGTTCGGCTTGTCGTAGGCCACGATGTTGACGGCACCGATGAAGTCTGTGGAGGCGCCGTTGTAGTACGAAGTGCTCCCCGGCGAGATGCTGGCGGTGCCGTTGGTCAAGACGAGGGTGCCTTGCGCGCCGGCCGCGCCGGTGCGGAAGTAGATGTAGGCGAGGCTGTCAACCTCGACGAGGTTTGCCGCCGACAGCATCGTGAAGTTCTGCGAGATGACGTCGTAAGTGCCGGTGGTATCGGAGACCGACAGCGCGCCGGATGGTCCTGGCGAGACGAGGCACTGAATGATGTCGCCCGGCCGCGGCGAGGATTCATCGACCAAAGCGAGGACCGTGGGCGAGACGGCCCAGGTACCCGCCGTCGCCAGACCGCTCTCGTAGGTCGCGTTCGCGATCCACATCCAGTATTTCGACGTGACGGCTGCTCCGGTGGTGTAGAACACCTGAGAGCTGCCGCCGGGCGTCAGCGTGCTGCTCGCCGTATAGTCTTCCAGCGGAGCGGTAAATCCGAGCTTGTTGGCGGAGCTGGTGTAGACCGCCAGTCGCACCGTGCCGCCGTCGTTGAAGGCCGCGATCCAGACCCGAAAGGGGGCGCCGTTGGCGGTCTGGCCGAGGGTCGCACCGGACGGGACGGTGATCGACAGCGGCGCCGTCACGCTGACGAAGGCAACGCCGCCTGCGCCATTCTGGAACGCGAAGACGACCGGCGTCAGCGCGCTCGGATCGGCGCCGCCCATGGTCTTGACGGCGAAGGTGACGGCACCAGCGGCATGGCTTTCCACAACGGTGCCGGTGAAGGCGGTGATGGGATTGGCGAGCAGATTGACTCGCGCCGTCTCCTGCTGCGCGGTCGAGAAATTGTTGGGCTCGTCGAAGGCGAGCATGTCCTCCTTGATGCCGATGATGAAGACCTGCGGCGCGGAGGCGAAGTCGATCTTGGTTCCGGCCCTACTCTGGCCGGTCGCAGTGCCGGTGCCGGCAGAATTGTAGAGCACGGTGGTGCGCGACAGCGTCGTCGAGGCCGCGGTCCACGTGCCCTCGCCCATTTCCCAGGTGCTCTGGTCGGACGAGATCGCCATGTACTTGTACTTGCGACCGTCGACAGCGCCTGCCGCAGCGGGCGACTGGTAGCCGGTGATCACCGTCGAGTAGACGAAGTCGGCGACACCGCCTGCCGTCGGGTTGAACCGGCAATTGTCAAGGAAAGCAGCCATGTGGGGATACGCCTTACTGGAGCGTCAGGACGCCGTTAGTCTGGTCGAGGCCGACCGTGAAGCTATTGCCGTTGGTGACCGTGAGCGGAGAGCCGTAGTCCCACCACCCGATCAGATTGCCTCCGGCGGCGGTCGCGTTGTAGAGCACGGCATACTGGAACGAGGCGATGGAGCCGCCGGCTGCGGTGAACGTCACCGGCGACAGGATCAGCTTGTACTGGCCATTGGTGTCATTGCCGGAGACGAAGGCGGCCACGCTGCCGCCGGCGACGTAGCCGTTGCCGGCTACGATCTCGGTGATATCGGCCTTGAGGTGGTTGGCCGCTGCCGGCGCCACGTTCGTCAGCATGACCTTGAGCGAGTCGGCGTTGAGGTTGTGGACCTTGGTCGCGAGGTCGCCGATGAACGGATTGAACTTGTTGAAGTTGGCCATGGGGTGCTGTCCTTACGAGATGATCATCGTGCCGGCCTTGACCGTCGCGTAGGCAATCTGCGCGGTCCGATCCTGCGAGAGCTTGTAGGTGATGATGGAGGCGGCATCGCCGCCGGCGCCGTTGAGCAGCACGTTCTGCACCATGGTGACGCCGGGGATGGCGTAGGCCCATGCTGAGAGCTGCGACCACGGCAACGGATTGCCGAGCCCGAGCGCGTTGATGTTCTGGGCGACGGCCGCTGCCACCTGCGCCACCACGGTGGTGTGGTCGTATCCGGCGGCCGTGGTCAGCACCATCGAGACGTTGGCGATGAAGACGACGGGCGGGAACACGGCGCACTGCACGCCGAGCGGGCGCACGTTATTGGCGGCCGTTGCGACGGTTGCGAGGAAGTCCGGGCTCGGAGTTCCCGAGCCATCGTCGGCGACGACGAAGAAGTACCCCGGATGATAGCTGCCGTCGTAGTTGAAGCCCTCGGTCAGGGTCCACTGCACCGTGACGTCGGTGCCGAGGATCGCGGCATTGAGGCCGTAATGGTCGCCGCGCGAGAGGCCGAGGATGTAGGCGGCGAACCGCCGCTTCAGCGCGCTGTCGCTCTCCTGATCGGCGCCATTGGTGAAGGCGGCGACGTTGGTCACGCTGTCGATGCCGGTGATCGGGCTCGTGATGACCGTAATGGTGTTGGCGAGCACGTTGCCGGCAAGACCCGCCTTGACCGCCTGCACCGGCACGATGATCGATGCGACAGAGGAGGCCAGCGTATAGCCGTTGAGGACGCCGTTGTAGTTCGGATTGGTCGGATCGACGGTGACCGCGAAGGTCTGTGATCCGTCATTGGTCTGCACCGTGGCGCCGACCGGGATGAAACAGGTCGAAGGCGCTGCCGTGAAGCGCGAGAACGTGACCTGGCCGCTTGCGGCCTGCGCGCCAAGGCGCGGCGAGCCCTGCGGCAGATCCGCCGTCTTGCTGCCCGGCACGATCGGCATGAAGTCGGCCGTGAAGGTGTCGACGTCGGCGCCGCTTGCGGTCGACAGGCGGGCTGCCTGCATGACCTGCAGCACCAGCGCCTGAAACCAGAGGAACAGGCCGGCAAAGCCCTCCGAGATCGCCCGCAAGGTCGAGCCGATCGCGAAGTTGGTCAGTTTGGAAGAGCGCCCCTGGATGCCGGCCACGATGTTTGTGACCAGCGTCCGGAACGACTGGGTCGGGAGAGTCGGCATTCACGCCTCGCGGGTTACGCAGTGATCGAGAAGGAGACGCTCTGTCCGGTCTTGGCGTCCCAATACTGGATGCCTATGGTCACGAGCGATGGGTCGTTCGCGTTCTGGTCGATAGTGAGCTGCGCCGGCGGGTTCGGCGCGACGGAGGCCTCGAGCGCGAGCTGCGCCGAGACGACGGACTGGATCTGGCTGCGTGACAGCACGCTGCCGATCTTCTGCGGCAGGCCTGCGCCGTATTCGGGGTGCCAGACGTAGCCTTGCACCTCGGTGAACAGGCGGCGCTCCAGCCGCTGCCTCACTTCGTCGTCGCCGTCGACGAGCAGCAGGTCCCCGGTCGCATCGACCGCGAAGTCGTCATGCCATTCGAGAGAGAGATCGGTCATCACCAGCCCGTGGTTGCGTCATAGTTGATGACGTCGTGCGCCGTCGTCAGTGCGTTGATCGCGGCCTGCTTCTGCTCGTTGACGAGAGACTTGGCCGCATACTGGTTGCCGATCGCCTGCATGATCGCCTTGACGTCGCTCGGCTGCAGCGTGACCAGCGCAGTTCCTCCGTAGGGCAGAAGCTGGATCGTCGGGACCGTGATGGCCGATGGGTTGGACCACGAGACGTGGGCCATGTTGTTCGCCGGCACCGTCATGTTGCCCATCGTGACCCAGCCAGGGATCGGGCTCTCATTGGTGTTGAGCGAGGAAACCCAGCTGTTGAGGTCGCTCTGCAGGTTGGCGATCAGGTTGTTGTGGTCGTCGACGTTGGTGTTGAGCGCGGTGATCAGGCTCGCCATCTGGCTGTCGATACTGCTCAGCACGCTGTTGAGATCGCTGATGTAGGCAAGGCTCGCCGCGGTCGACATGCGGCCGACCGCAGCGTCGGCAGCGTCCCACTGGTACGAGGTGCCGCCGACGGCGACCGTGACCGGCGCCGTCCGCTTGACGAAATAGATCGCGTTGACCAGCGCGCATTTGACCGCCTGCGCCTGCGCCAGCGTCAGCGGATTGGTGGTGAGCTGCAACATCGTCGCGAGCCACTAGTTGATGTAGCTCTGGTACGGCGACGGGTCGGTGAAGAGCTCGGGGATGGCCGGACGGTCGTTGTAGATGACCGTGCCGGCGCCCTTGGCGAAGCTGACATAGGAGACGTTGGCGGCGAGCCCGACCGGGGTCGTCAGCGGCGCGCTGATGCTGTTGACGTAGATCTCGGCGTTCGCCTGATCGATGCGGAAACTGAGGTCGATCGTCGTCATGCCGGAACCTCGAACGGATCGATCGCAGGCTGATCCTTGGGCGGTGAGACCGAGCCGTCGGAGACGTCGCCCTTGCCCTGCACGACCACGGCAACGCCGGAGTCGAGCCCGAGCTTGCCGCCGGCCTTGACCTCGACAGTGCCGCCGGCCTTGATGCCGACGTCGGCCGAGCCGACGATCGTCAGCGTCTTGCAGTCGATGATGATGTTGCCGTTGCCGTCGAGCTTGATGGTGGCGCCGTTGCCGTCGGTCAGCGACAGCGAGCCGTCCTTGCCGAACTTGACCTGCTGGCCGTTACCGCCCTGGCCGCCGTCGGCGGAGTCCGGCTTCTTGCCGCCGCTCTTCTGGAAGCGCGTCCAGAGGATCATCTCGCCGGAATGCGTCTCGGGCGGCGTGTCCTGATCGGAGTGGACGCGCTGGACGATCTTGCCGGACTCGATGTCGCCTTCCTGATAGCGGACGATGACCTGGTCGCCCTGGTTGTTCTGCTGCGGACCGGCCTGGCCGCCCTCGCCCTTGGAGCTGACGCCGCCCTGCCCCGGCTGCAGGCCGATGGTGATACCGTAGCCCTCGCCGACATGGCCGGTCTCGATCGGCAGCCAGCCGGACTCCTGCCCTTCGGGCTGGAACGTCACCTTGGCGAGATATTTCTTCGGATCGTAGCTGGTGACGATGCCGTGCTTCTCGGAATAGCGGCCAGCCCACCAGCGCTCGATGGTCGACAGGATGACGTTTTCGAGGTCGCCGCCGCCGCTCACGATGCCGACCTTCCCTGTTTCGGCGCGCGCGCCACGATGCTGGTGCGATGGCCCTGCATGCCGATCGAGTGATGCACGTGATCGATGTTGTAGACCTGGTCGAAATAGTCGGTGCCGGAGACCGACAGGCCCATGCCGGCGGCGACGCTGGGGTCGCCGACCACGGTGGTGTTGACGGTCATCTCGTGCATCACCTTGTGATTGGCCTGCGCGCGGGCGTAGCTGGTGACGTGGTCCTGCATCAGGTTCGGCAGGTGATAGTTGTAGTTGACGGGACCGCCGCTGCCGGGGACCGTCGACTTGTACTCGAACACCTGCTTTTTCTTCGGGTGCCAGGACTTCACGGTCGCGACGACGGTCTTGCCGGCCTGCACGTTGCGCTTGATGTTGAAATGCAGGCAGTCGGCGAAGATCTGGCGAGCGTGCTGGTTGATGGTGATGGAATAGATGCCGGAGCTGGCGTTGAACGGCACGTAGTTGAACCTGCCGTTGGCATCGACGAACCAGCGCGCGCCGTCGAGCTCGGCGAGCTTGTGGATGATGTAGGCGAAGCTCACATTGTCTGAGATCTTGACGAAGTCCTGCTCGAGCTTCTTGCCGGCGAGGATGCCCGCCGCCGAGATGTTGCCAGACAGGCCGACGCGGCCGATCAGGTCCTGCACGACGTCGGTGGTCTTCTTGTTGACCCACTTCTCCGAGGTCTTGTTCTCGTGCAGCTTGGCCGACTTGTCGCGGCCGGTCACGCGAATGATGCGACGGATCAGGTCGCAATCGACATCGTCGATCTCGCCGGTGAACAGCGTGGCGCTCATGCCGCGCGTCAGGACGCCGATGGTGCAGGTGTTGTCGCCGATCGTGGCGAGCGTGTCGTAGGCGCCCGGATAGGACAGCGGGATCGAGGCCGAGAAGGTCGAGGACTTGCGCTTGGCGTTCTGCTCGACGCTGCCGTGCTCGATCGGGAACGTCGCGCCGTTCACCGTCAGCCACGCAAGATGCGGCCCGGCCCCTGTAACGATCGCCATGTGTGCGCCCTTAGAGCCCCAAAATCCCGCTCGGCGTTCCCGCCGGCAGCACCGGAGGGATCAGGATGTCGGCCTGCTTCGTCACCCACGGGTCGACCATGTCGTTGAGATCGGCGATCGCGGTCCACTGCAAGGGATCGCCGAACTGCTGCATGGCGATGTGAAACAGCGTCGTACCGGAGGCGCGAACGACCTCGGCCGGAATGGTCGCGGCGATATATCCGACGGGAGCAGTCATGGGCCTTATTCCCTTATGGGAGCTGGTCGAGGGCGCTGGCGGCGCGGCCGACGACGCCGCGCATCAGGGCAAGATTGCTCTGATCCTTCGCGGCGCTGACGACCGAATTGATGCCGGTGGCGATGTCGTTCGGCATCAGGGGCGCCGCCCAAGTGTCGAGCAGGTTGTTCGGCGCGATCAGCGCCGCCTGCACGTCGGCGACGAGCTGGGCTGCGTTGAGTTTGATGGCCGTGCGCGTCGCCTTGCTCGCCGCGGTGAGCGGCGCGGCCTCGATCACCTGCGCCTGCAGGTTGGTCAGCTCGGTGGCGATATTGGCTGGAATGCTCATGACAGCAGCCCTATGGCAAGCCCGAGGTCGTCTTGAATGAGGCTGTCGACGCTCGAGGAGATCCCTGCGAGCGCGCCGAGCTGCGGGTTCTGGTAGACCGTGCAGGTGATCTCGTAGAGCACCCAGTTCGGCAGCCGGCGCACGCGATAGATGAAGTTGGAGATGATCACCAGGCGGAACTGGCCGCCCCAGCTGAGCGGGAGTACCTGGCCCGCCGCGCGCATGGCGTCGAGCAGTAGCGCAGTCGAATAGGCGTCGTCGCTGAAGAACTGGCCCTGCCAGTGGATGTCCGCCTCGTCCGGGCCGAGCGTGTCAATGACGCGCTCGCCGCCGGGCAGCTTGTGGACGACCATGGCCTGCGAGCCACCGCCCATCATCTCGCGAGGGGTGGAGAAGTCGTCGAAGACCACTCCGCCCAGCGTCAGAACGTCTGCCATGTGTTAGGTGCTCGTGAAGTTGTGGTCGCCGCCATAGAAGCGTCCGGAGCCGTCGGGTGACGGGGCCCCGGTCGGATAGCCGTAGAGGGACTCGAACTGGTCGGACATCGCCTGTGCGAGCGTGCGTCCGTCGATGTCGAGCGAGAGCGCGATCGGCGAGGCCTTGGTCGGCGCGACAGACGGGTTGAACATGCTTTTGTGCTTGAGCGGGTGCTCCTCGATCCCCGGCATCTTGTTACTGCCGAAGCCGAACATCCAGCCGACCTTGCCGAGGATATTGGCGACGGCGTCGATGAATGACGAGATCGCGTTCTTGATGCCGTCGAACATCGAGGTGATCTTCTGCCAGGCGATGCTGCCAAGGCCGGTCACCGCATCCTTGAAGTGGGTGAAGTCCTCGACGATCTTCTGCCAGTTGATGGCGATGATGGCGGTGATGGCCGCCACGCCCGCGGTGATCAGGCCCGGCAGGCCCGCAAGCGCCACCAGCGAGATGCCGCCGATCGCAACCAGCGCGGCGGCGATGGCGCCGACCGCGGCCAGCATGGTCTTGATGGCGTCGGGGTGGGCGTTGGCGAAGCTCGTCGCGCTCTGGATCGCCGAGGTGATGCCCTGCAGGATCTTGACGAAGTTCTCGCCCTGCGGGCCGCCGACGGCGATGATCAGGTTGTTCCAGGCGTTCGAGACCGCCTGCATGTTCGCCGAGATGCTCTTGTCGTGCATCAGGTCCATGGAGCCGCTGACGCCGACGCCCTGCTTCAGCCGTTCGATCTCGGCCTTCATCTGGTTGAAGGCGATGACCTCTTCAGCGGTGAAGCGCTGCGTGGTCTGCCGGCCGGTCATCCGCATGACCGCCTGGAACTGCTCGGCGGGGTCGGTGATGCCGCGCTTGGCGAGTTCGGCGTTGATCTGCCCGGCGAACGACAACGGGTCCTTGCCGATCATCGTCATCAGCCGCTTGGAGGCCTCCGGCGAGATCGAGACGTGGCCGCCCTCGCTCGACCACTCGTTCGGCTTCAGGAAACCCATCTCCTGCATGCCTTCGGCGGTGCGCTTCATCATGGTGCCGCCGGCGAGCTGCTGCCAGAGCGACAGATAGGCGGTACCGGCGCGGTGGCCGCCCATCGCCTGCGACTGCACGAGCAGCGTCAGGAAGCCTTCGTCGGTGAGGCCGCGCAGCGCCGGACCGCCCTGCTGCGCCAGCGCCAGGATCGACTGCGGGTTGACCATGCCGTGGGTCGCGGCCGTGACCTTGGTGACCTCGTCGATAAACTTGGTCAGCTTCTCGGAGCTGATCTGGCTGTCGGCGCCGTAGATGCGCCCGCTCATTTCGCCGGCGCGGATCAGGGCCTGCAGATCGTCCTTGCCGCCGCCGCCATGAGCGCCGTTCTTCTCGCGACCGGCCACCCAGGCATAGCGCGCCAGCGGCTCCCAGATCTTCATCGACTCTTCTTCGCCGATGATCGAATAGGTCGAGCCCTTCACCTTGAGGAGGTCCTCGACCTTCATCGGCACGCGGTTGGCCATGTCGAAGGCGCGGCTGGTCAGCGCGCCGCTCGCGGCGGCCTGCCCGATGTCGCCGCCGAGGCGCTGCAGCTTGATCAGCTCGTCCTGGAAGTCCTTGGTCTTCTCGACCAGCTTGGTCATGGCACCGAGGATGGTGGTGCCGGTCAGGATCGCGCCGACGCCGACCAGCGCCTTGGCCCAGCCGCCAAAATTCTGCTCGATGCCCTTGATCGACGTGTTGAGGCCGAGCAGATCCTTACCTATGATCGCGAGCACCGGCGAGACGCCGTTGGCGAGCGCGATCGATACGCCGATCCGATACACGTCCATTACGTTATTTCCTCACAGATCAGGCATACTCGCGCATGAACGTTAATTCATCGCGATGTCCCTTGCGTCGATTGCAGGTGATGCAAAGCAGCTGCAGATTTGATGGCCAATTCGAACCACCGCGGAATAGCGCCTTGATGTGATCAACCTCGCCTTTGCCAAGAAGATCAGTCTTGCAGGCGGCGCACCGGTCGTTTTGGCGCTCGCGGATAGCCTGAATATCTTCAGCGGTATGGCGCCCTTCGGCGCCTCGGATCAGGGCGCGGCGCCGCCTTGCGTAAACCCTATAGCGCTCGGGGTCGACGGCCTGCCTGATAGCGTAGAGCTGCTTATAGTAGCCCGGGTGCCGCGACCGGAAGGCGACCTGGATATCTCGATGCCTCCCGGACGCCCTGTATCCTGCAGCAACAGCGAGTTCCTTGTCCCGATGTCGTAAGTATTGCTCTCGGCGGATTCTCTTGGCCGTTGCCTGATCTCTGGCTCGACGCCTCTGCCGCGCCTGCGTTGCAGCGCACGGCCTGCAGCAGCATTTTGTGGGCGTAAAATCAGAGAGAGGCTTGGATATGCGACAAACTGTGCATACCCTGCTAGGCTGGGTTTCAGCCATTCTGAGCGCTCCTACGCGCAGGGTGGTTAGAGTGTCGGTAGCGTTGGCGCGCTGCCGGCACTCGGCCCCAAGAACATAGCACAAAGGGCTTCTATATGAGATTTTTCTTCACCGGCCCGCGCCTCTTCGGCATCAGGCCCGGCGTCAGTTTCGGAGCGAGCGACTTCGGCAGGTTCACCAGGACCTCACCCGCAGGTTCTACGGGGGGAATGACCGGGTCGTTCGTCTATGTGATCGCCGACCAGAGCGGCCGGCATAAGATCGGCTCGTCTCGCGATCCGATCCAGCGGATCGCCCAGCTCCAGACCGGATCGGCAGACCGCCTGTCGTTCGCCTACATCGGCGCGACGTCCGGGGTCGGCACCAACGTCGAGTTCGCCGCGCACGCGCTCCTGGCCCGCCAGAACGTCATCAACGAGTGGTTTGCGGTCCCCGCCTCGATCGCCATCGGCGCGGTGATCGAGTGCGCGGGTCGTCTGGGAGAACCGATCCAGCAGGTCGCCCCGGAGGCGGTTCCGCAGATCATCAAGCTGGCGAGCCAGCCCGATCAGCCGCCCAAGTCGCCGCCGCGATTGCCGTGGTTCATCCGCTGGCCGCTCGCCATCGTCGGGATGGGGGCGATTGCGGCCGCCACCCTGGTCTTCGCGTTCCTGATCAAGGCCGTCGCCGGCTAGGTCCGCTCCGTCCCGGACAGCTTGCCGACCACGGTGCGCCCGATCTTGTCGAGCACCTCTGGCGTTTTCTTCTTCAAGGCCCCTTCCAGGAACGAGCGCGGCGGGATCGTCGGCGTGCCGAGTTCCTGCCAGACTGCGACCTGCTCGTTAGATCCGATCTGCACCTCGTCATGCTCGACCTTGTGCTCGATGCTGTCGCGCATATGGCCCGAGCGCAACAGCGGCTCGTTGGCCGGGTAGCCATGGTCGACGCGGTCCTTCTTGGTGGAGTCCGCGAGCTGCGGCCAGCCATAGTCGTAGGTGCCGATGACGCGCTTGGCCTCTTTCTCGACCATGTCGCCGCAGCCTTCGAGCGCCTCATGCGCGGCGTGCTCGACCTCGAGACCGAGCGTTGCCGTCAGCGCGACAAACTCCAGGATGGACAGCTCTTTGGTCATGGCGCCATGGTCTCCGGATCGAACGGTTTGTCGGCGGCGTCCGATTTGCCGGCCGCGCGATCGGCGCGAATGGCATTGACGATCGCCATGCCCTCGTCGGCCTCCTTGTGGCCCGGGTTGACTTCGCCATGGCCATAGACCGGTGTATGCGGGTACCGATTGGCGATAAAGGCCTTGGCTGCCGCGATCTGCGCCGGCGTGACGTCGTTGTTGTCCTTGGCGATGACCTCCATGCCAACCGTGTTCTGGTTGGAGAGGCCTTCGCCCTTGCCCCATCCGGGCAGCATGTGCGAGTGGCCGCCGGCTTCGGTGATGTTGCCCTCGCGGTCCATGATGTATTGCACGCCGAGGCCGCGCTGGTGCAGCGTGTTCTCGACGCCTTCGACCGATCCGCGGCCGCCGGTGTGATGCATGATGAACGCGGCTGGATCGCCGCTCGGGCTCTCGACGGCACCCGGGCTGACCGTCGGGCGCGGTGCGCTCGCCGTCGCCGCCCCGCCGTGAGCGAACTGCTCCTTGCGGCGTTCGACCTCGTGGCCCCAGCCGGCCTCGAAGCTGTCGTGGGTCTGGGCACCATGCATCCCCGGATAGGGATTACCGCTGATGTTGGTCATGGCGCCGCGGGTATAGAAGCCGAGCCCTTGCTGATGCATCATGTAGAGCTCAGCGTCGGTCGGGTCGCGGTGGAAGTGCTCGCGGAACTGGTTGCGGTTGGCTTCGAACATGCGCGCCGCCGCCATCGCGTTGTCGTGGGCGCTGTAGATGTTGCCCTCGCCGAACCTGCGCCACTCGTCGCGGCCGATCTGGTACAGGCCCTTGTACTGGGTTGCCCGGTTGGCGTTCGACGACGGGTTCATGTCGCTCTCGATCGAGGCGACCGCGCGCATGGTGTTGGGGTCGAGGTGGTGAGCGCGGGCCGCGTCCACGATCGCCTGGTCGACCTCGGCCGATCCCTGCCGCACCGGACGGCCCGGCGCGTGATCGTGCCCGGGGCTCGAGGGATGGTGCCCGACATAGTGATGCCGGTTCTTGTGCGGCGTGTACGGCTCTTCGCCGGCGTGATGGCCGACATAATGATGATGGTGCGCGCCCGACGGATGACCGCCGGGGCCGCCCATCTCGCCGCCGATCGGCGCATCGGCCGCGCGCCCCATCGGGGTATAGCCATCGAGGTTGGGCACGAACGTGTCGAACGTCGTCGTGTCGTTGAGACTGACGACGCCGACCTCTTTGCCGTCGATGGTGATGGTGCCGACCCGCATCAGATTAGGAACCCAAGCTCGCGCATGAAGACCGCAGGATCACGCGCATTCTTGACCCTGTTGCAGTGAGCGCAAAGGAACTGGATGTTACGGATGGAATTTGATCCGCCACGCGCCAACGGGACGATGTGGTCGATGTGTCGGGTCTCTACCGTAATGTCGCAGCTGCAGGCTGCACAACGATGCGGGACAGACTCCCAAAGCGCCACAAGCTCTTCCGTAGTGTAGTGGCATCCATCCCACTGTGCGATCCTGGCCCGCCTTCTATGCTTAGCGGACAATTTGATTTCACGCAGGCGATCAGGGTTTGCCTTATGCCACGCGATGATTGCAGCATAGTGCTTCTCTCGATTGTTGAGAATGTATTCCCTGCGACGGACCCTAGCCACTTCAGGGTTTTTGCGACGCCAGTCCCTCATATACTGGCGCTTCTTTTCGATCTGGTCCTCCGGTAGAGAGAATTTCCTCAGCCGAGTACATTCCATGCAGGTGTAATTCGACACTAGACGCTCGGCCACGTGCCCGTGCGGGCACGGCCTACCATCGAAGAAGCGCTTCAAGCCAGTCTGAAGCGCCTCAGAACGCGATACCGTAGGACCGCTGTATGCTCTAGGGAGTGTGGTGGTCATTGGGGCGAATCAATAAAATTCATCCTATCCCAATCCCAGGTTTTGTCGCCGTTCTTGAGCTTGGCGAAGCTGATGGCATAGCCGAGCAGCTCCGCATCGCTCATGGAGTGAGCCACGTCGAACGGGACTCCGTTTTGAATTGCCCAGCAGGTCAGCCGGAAAACGGAGTCCTCGACTAGTTTTTTACTTCAGCGAGCGTCTCCGGACCGGTGTCCACGGTCTGCAGCTTGGCGACGCCGACGCTGGCGGCGGCAAGGCCTTCCGCATCGAGGCGGTCATAGATCGCATCGAGCTCGGCGCGGTTGCGCGGGAACGGGATCGGCATGCCGTCGATCTCGCAGACCGAGGCCGCGAGCACCAAAGGCAGGCGCAGCGGCGCCGACAGCTTGGTGCCATCGGGCGTCGTCACCTCTTCGGTGCCGGACAGGCCGGCGGTGAACTCGGTGATGCGCGCCTGCTCGGACGGCTTGAGACGGCGGACGCCGATGACGCGACCAAGCGCATCGGCGTTCTTCTCGACCTTGCCGTAGCGGGCGAGTTTGAGTTCGCTCTCGGTGGCCATGGGGCTTACGTGCTCCTCTTATCTGTTTGCGGAGTGGTGATGATGATCAGGCGATGGCGACGCGGCTGGACGCCATGCCCTCCAGCTTCAGCGTGACCGGCTTGTCACGGCTGATGTCGCCGTGATCGTCGAGGAAGATCACGAACTGCGTGTACTGGTAGCGGCTGACGCTGCCGTCGGGGTTGGTGATGGTCTCGTTGAGAAACCCGGGCTTCTGCACCTTGCCCTGATTGAAGTTGGCCTCCGCCTGCACCATGAAGTCTTCGAGCGCAGGCCCGGTGCGGGTGATGGTGAACTGGAAGCGGTAGCCGTCCGGCACGTAGCCGTAGCGCGGCAGCTTGTTGTAGGGTGCCGACTTGATGTCGTGCTTGAGCGCCTGCTTGCGCACGTTCTGGATGTCGCCGAGGTCGACGATGGTGCCGCTCGCGCCATCGTAGAACATGATCGAATAGTCCTGGCCGGTGTTCATGCCGTTGACTGGAATGGTAGCCTCCTATTTGGCTGGATTTGAAGACGTTTTCTGCTATGATCCGCACATGACGGACACAGAAGAACTCACCCGGGAACGGGTTTTATCGATGCTCGACTACGATCCCATCAGCGGTCGCTTCACGTGGAAGTGGCGCGATGGTCTGCGTCGCGCGGTGAATGTTCGGGATGCCGGCACTGAGGCCGGGACACTCAAAGACGGCTACGTCGTGATCATGATCGATGGTCGCCAATACCGGGCACATCGATTGGCATATCTGATCGTGACCGGTGAGTGGCCCGCCGCGGACGTTGACCATCGTGATCGCAAGCGCTCCAACAATTCGTGGGGCAACATCAGACCCGCGACGCGCGGACAGAACCATGCCAACAAAGCCAAGAGGGTGGACAACACCAGTGGCTATAAGGGCGTCCACTGGAATGCCGCCACGAAGAGCTGGCGCGCGAAGATCCAAGTGGATGGCAAGAGTATCCATCTCGGATTGTTTGAACTCGTGACTGAGGCAGCGGCGGCTTACGAGAAAGCCGCCACTGCGTATTACGGCGAGTTCGCCAACCTTAGACCGACGAGTTGACGTTCTGAGCGAACTGGCTCGGCGAGGGCTGCGTGGTCTGGACCGTGACCGTGACGTTGCCGCCGCCCTGGAACTTGACCACGAAGTAGCGGATCACGTTGAGGTAGCGGACCTTCCAGTACAGGAACAGATAGCCCCTCGCCTGCAGGTCGGGCGGGTTGTTGTTGAGGTCGCACTGCACCGACCAGGGCCGGTCGATCATGCCCTGCCCGTTGATGCCAAGACCGACCTCGGAGGAGGCGAGCTGCGCCGAGAAGCCGTCGAACAGCGCCTTGGCCTTGGCCCGCGTCTCGTCGTCGGGCTGGATCGACTGCAGCTGACCGACGAACGATCCTGCCGCCTTGCTCTGCGCAGCGCGGATCAGGAAGTTGGTCATACGGGTGTACTCGATCCCGTTCGCCGCGGTGTTGGACGAGGTGTTGCGCCCCGTGGCAAACGAGAAGTAGTAGCCGCCCGGCGAGGAGTTCGGCCCCAGGATGACGTCGATGCCGCCGGTGTTGATCTGCGACAGCTCGGTGTCGGAATAGGTCTGGCCGAGCTGCGTCGTCTGCGTGGCGGAGATGCCCTGCAGCGGCTTGTTGAGCGGCGACTGCTGCGGCGACAGGTTGCCGATGATGCCGAGTCCGAACGCCGACGGGTTGATCAGGCGCGAGACCTGGTTGTAGCTGTCGTAGAACGTCGGCCAGTCGCCCTTGATCAGCCAGAACCACGGCGTGTCGATGCCGGAGTTGATGCGGATCGAGAGCGTATCTGCGGTGGTGTCGCCCGAGGTCGTGGCGAACACCGGCAGCATGGTCTCACCGATCGCGAACGAGGCGATCGCAGCGTAGTCCGCCGAGGTCGACAGGTCGCACAGCGTGAAGCCGTCGCAGTTCGAGCCGCGCAGCGCGTACATGCCCTTGCGCGGGGTGACGTCCTGCCCCATCAGCGTCGCATCGGTGACGCCGGAGGCGCCGTCGGTGCCGCCAGAGAGCTGCAGCGTGGTCGACAGCGTCGGCGCCAGGGTCGAGGTGCCCGCGGTCGCAATCACGAACTGGCTGGGGCCGTGATATGCCGTGCCGTTGTTGATGGCGTTGGCGAGGTTGGTCCAGAACGTCTGCCAGGTACCGACGCCGCCAGACAGGGTCGCACCGGACAGCGTGATCGCGGTCGAGGTCTTGGCGAGCGTCAGCGAGTTGCCGCCGGTGCCGGCATTGGCGCCGGTGCCGTTGAACTGGTTGGCGGTGATCGTCAGCACCGAGCCGGCGACGCTGTAGGTGCATTTGACGAGGCCGGCATCGGTCGAGCCCTGCAGGAAGGTCAAGAGGTTCGACAGCGTGACCGCCAGCGAGGAGCCGATGTTGACCTGGGTGCCGGTCGCGCCGGAGGCGACAAAGGTGATCGCGGTACCGGCGATCGTCAGGGTGTCGTTGGCGGCCGGATTGGCCGCGAACGTCGCGGTGCCGCTCGCCGGGGTCGGGCCGGCGACGTTGTTGAACTGCTCGGGGACGAGGCCCGGGAAGGCGACGACGCCCATGTAGCTGTTCTTGGCCGAGCCGTTCTGGATCGAGAACGTGATGCCGTTGCCGAGCGTGCCGGTGTACTTGCCGGCCAGCGTGATCGCGCCGGACTGCACCGAGACCGTGGCGGCGACGTCGGTGCCGTCGGAGACGCGCACGCAGAAGAAGCCGACCGCGGGCCCGACCTGGCAGGCCGCCGCGACATAGGACGCCATGTCGTAGCTGCGGATCACCGGGCTGCCGATCGAGGTCGCCGCGTCAATCGGCTTCGACACCGGGATCAGCGCGTTGAGAGGACCCCAGCTCGCGACGCCGACCAGGCCTTCGATGTTGGTCGGCGTGCCGAGGATCATACCGGTCGGCAGAATGATATCGCCATACACGCCGGGGACGGTCAGCGCGGCGAGATTCTGCTGACCGTCGAGGAAGACGTTACCGGTCATTTCGTGATCTCCAATAAAAAACCCGCCTCAAGGGGCGGGGTCGGATGCGGTGGATGTGGCGGGCCTTAGTGCTCGGTATCGTCCTGCGGATGTTCCGGAGCTGCGGCGGACTCCTCGGCCGGAGCCGGGACGCGAACGAAGTGATGATCGCGATCCTGAGACAGGCGCGCGACCTCGTCCGGGTCGGTGATCTTCTGGCCCTTCGCGTAGTGCTTGAAGGGATGGACGCACACGAGATGGAAATTCACGGCTCTGGCCCTCTTAGATGATAGCGTTGGCGGTTGTGGTGTTGTCGACCTCGCTGATGATCGAGGTCTGCGTCGAGGTGATCGTGTAGCCCGGGAACTGCTGCACGGTGGCGTAGTCGACGTCATAGATCAGGTCGCGCCGGTAGACCGGCGTGGTCTGCTGATCGTCGATGGTGTTGGTGCGGCTGTAGATGACAGTGGCCTGCGAGGTGTCGGGCATCGACACCTTGTTGGCGTTCTTGAGCGCAACGTCGATCGCCGAGGCAAGCACGTTGCGCACGCTGCGATTTGGCGACCACACCGTCACCATCACGCTCTGGCACTGGCGATGGGTGGTGCGGCCCATCGTGCCGGCGCCGCCCTGACGGACCACCATGGAATGGCTGACCGGGATCGTCAGCGTGGTGGCATCGGACGTGGTGCCGGGATAGTCCGTCACCGCGTCCGCCGCGAGCGCTGCGAGCAGCGCCTGCGTGTTGGTACCGGTCCGCGAATAGGCGTGGCCGCCGTCAGCGACAACGGTCAGGTATTCGCCGGCGTTCGGCTGTCCGCTCACCGTGATGGTGTTGCCGGAGATCGAAAACGACATGCCGAGCACGGGCTCGGCAATCACATAGGTCTTGTTGAGGACCTGATAGGTGGCCTTGCCGGTCCCCATCATCGGGAAGATCGAGACGTTGGCGACCGGCCCGCCGGGCCGTGCCACCGGCACGGTGGCGCCCGCCGGGACATACTTGCCCTGCATGTCGAGGTTGAGCTGGTCGGCGATCGGCCAGCCCTCGAAGATGCGGACGTCCATCGCGGCGATCGACGGCTGCGCGGTGCCGTTCGGATAGACGGCATTGGCAACCGCCTGCGCCAGATAGGCGGTAACGTCGGACAGGTCGGCCACTTACGCCTCCAGTCGCATGCAGGCGGCCTGATAGCCGAGCGAGTTCCAGTAATTCTGCGCCACCTGATAGCGGTAGCCCTGATCGTCGACGATGATGTCGCCGTCGCGGATCGAGTCCTTGGGGACGGCGCCGGGCGGGATGATCACCTTCCAGCTCGGATGCTGCGAGCCCTGCGTCGGCAGGCCGCCGCCGCCTGTAGCCTTGCGGCCCATCTGCATGGCCTGAATGTTCGCCGGGATAGCGGTGAACAGCACGGTCTCGCCCTGCGCCGGGTCCTTGGTGGTGGGCGCGAGCGCATCGCCGGAATAGCCGATCAGGCCGATATTGGTGTCGGTAGCGCCGGCGCCCGTGTTGATCCGACGGATCTCGATCGTCCGCGGATAGAGGAACGATCCCATCTCACTCGAACTCGCCGGGGTTGAACATCAAGGTCATGGTGAGCGCAAAGCCATGGGCGTAGCGCTTGACCGCCTCCACCTTGGCCTCGGCGGCCTGCTCTGCCATCTCCTTGACGTGGCGGCGGATCATGCGGCGCGTCTTGCTGTCCATGGCGATCAGAACCCTGAGATTGGCACGACGCGGATATAACGCCGCAGCACGCTGTAGATCTGCGTCGGGATCGGGATCAGCTTCTGGTCGGTCGAGTCGCCCTTGCCGCCGAACTCGATGCCGGTATCGCCGGCGCGGATCGAGGTGGCGTTGACGCCGAAACCGATCAGCGCCTTGCCGGCGGCGACGATCTTGATCCAGTCCAGCACCGCGCGCTCGAGATCGGCGGGAACCGTGGCCCGTCCGGCGGTGTAGGTGATCTGGATGTTCTGAAAGCCGGGCTCGAAGCAATAGCCGATCAGCGCGATCGAGCTGGCGTTGTTGTAGAAGCCGGCCTGCTGGGAACCGCCCGCCATCGAGCCTTGCGGCACCGTGACGCCGTTGATGCTGAGCGACTGCACCGAGATCAGCGGCAGGTCGGGCACGAACAGCTTGCGCAGCCCCTGCCCGTCGAAGGTCCTCGTATAGGACTGCTGCTTGACCTTGTAGCCGAGCTCGCCCTGCACCTGCGCCGACATCTGGCTGATGATGCGCGCGACCGAGCCGTCGGTGTCGGCGGGCTGGCCGATCCAGTTGAGCGCGGCCGCGACCGTGGTTAGATCGTCGCTCGACAGGTTGGCGACGACCGGCAGCTCGGCCTGCTGGGTCAGCGTGCGGCCGCCGCTCGTCGTGACCGTGTTCTGCAGGACATAGGTGATGCCGGCGGTGCCGGCACCGAGCCAGACCGTGGCCTGGGTGGTCGTGAAGGACGGCGCGGGCGAGGCCTCGATCACCAGCGCAGGAGAAGCCTCCTGCGTGACGTCCTCGCCGACGATCGACCATGCCGAAGAAGCGATGGTCTCGCCGGCGAGGTTGACGGTCCAGTCGATCGGATACGACTTGATCTCGCTCGCGAGCTTGCCCGACCAGACCAGCATGACGTACGCCCTTCCCTACAGACTAACGCTGACGATCAGCCGCGGCGATTGTGGTGGCCGTGCTGCTGGTTCGGCTGATGGTTCTTCAGCTTCAGCGTCTCGGTGCGCGCGGCACCGTCCTTGGCCTCGTCCTTGGCGCCGTCATTGGCATCTTCCGGCTTGGCGTCGGACTTCGTCTCTTCGGCCTTGGGAGCCTCGGACGTGCCCACTTCCGTCGCCACATCCTTGACCGCGTCCTTGACTGCGTCCTTCGCCTTTTCGACGTCGCGTTCGATCTTGGCGGCGACGCCGGCGCAGGCGCCCTTGAGCGCAGCGACCAGATCGCCGGCATTCATGTGGCCGGTGATGACGACGCCGAGGTGCTCCAGCATCTCCAGCGCTTCGGTGCGCGACATATGCACGAGGTCGTCGACCACCTGCTCGATCTTCTTCACGACAGCGGCCGCCTCTTCATGCGCAACCTCGAAACCGTGCGACTTGGCGGCCTCGACGTGGCTCTCGTTCACTTCGATGTGACCGTGCTCGTCGACCTCGTGGCTCTCGCCGTCATGGGAAAAGCCGGTGACGCCGTGGCGTGCGCGCATGCGAACCATTGTGATTTCTCCGAAGATGATTGGGGTTGTGGCTCTTTGAAAATGGCCTAACGGGAAAATGGTGGGGAGCGCGCGAACGCGCTCCCCGGTAGCGATTAGCCATTGGCGATGTTGCTGATGACGCACATGCTCGGCGGGAAGTAGTGCTGCAGCACCTCGTCGGCGTAGACGCCCGACTCGTACTTACGGGTGCGGAGCGGCCACTCGATCTGGTAGTAGTCCTGACGGTAGCGCATCTGGATGATGTTGTTCACGCCGCTGACCGGATAGGGCAGCGAGCGCGAGGTCATCAGGATGGTACCGGGCGGCAGGTTCGGGTGGATACGGATATCCAGCGTCTTGGCACCACCCATGCTGAACTTGTTCAGATAGGTGCGGACCATGATGCCGCCGCCGATGTTGTCCCGCTCGCTCTGGAAGACGAAGCGCTGGGCCGCATTGCTGTTGCCCTGCAGGATCTTCTTCGACAGGCTCGAGGCCTCCTGGCTGTTCACCCAGATGGTGTCCGGGGACAGACGGAAGCGGTCCCAACGGTCCTGCAGCGCCGCGTCGATCTCGACGACACCACCGGCGCCGTCAGCGGTCAGCGGGGTGCCGACGCCAGCGGTGCCGGTCGGCTGCAGGGCGACGTAGGCATTGGAGCCGCTCGCCAGAGCCTGGTAGATCAGGCCGTCGAACACCAGCGCGTTCTTCGACCAGTCAGCCGACGGCATGGACGCCGCGGTCTGGGTGCCGGTCGCGGCCGCCGTGATCGACACCGAGTTGATCGAGGTGATCGCGCCGAGCACTTCCGAGCCGGCCGCACCCCAGAACCAGGCGTAACCGCACGCGCCCTGGACGGCGGTAACGGTGGCCGAGACCGAGCCGTTCGGGCCGGTGACGGCCACGGTGGCGTTGGTCGACTTCTGGGCCGCGCCGCCACCGAAGGTGTCGGTCGAGCCGTCCGCATTGGTGCGGGTGATGGAGGCCTGGACGCCGCCGGCAACCGAACCGTTGATGAAGCCGTCGAGCGACAGCGCCACGCAGATGACCGAATAGGTCGCGGTCGCGAGCGAGCCGCCCGTGGTGGCAGCGGCCAGCGACGGGGTCGGCGTGGTGCCGAGACCGTAGGAGCCGAGGCCGCCGAGGATCAGGATCTCCTCGCCGATCATCGTCGCTTCGAGGCCGGTCTTGGCCGCGATCGCGCGGATGTCGTCGAAGCCGCGGCCGGCATACTCGGCCTCGAAGTCGACGTTGGTCTCCAGACCGATGCCGCGGTAGGTCGCCAGATAGTCCTGGGTCGAGACCGCCTGCACACCACCGCGGTTACCGGCGGAGACGCCGATACGCAGGCCGGAGGTGTTGACGCCGGTCACGGCGCGCCACGCCGCCTGAATGCCGCCCTTGCCGGAGACGCGCGGGATCTCGTTGCGCAGCGGCGTCAGGACGGGATAGAGGAACTTGGCGCCGAGCTCGAGGTCGTAGTAGGTCAGGCCGGAGGTGGCCGAACCCGCCTGCTGGAACGTGCTCTTGGCCAGGAAGTCGGGCATGAAGTCCGTCTGGGACTGGGACTTGCGCACGGCTTCGAGGAAGTTGGTGACTTCGGCAGCGACCGCCTGGCGGTCGATCATGCCCATCTGGTTGTAGATCGGCGCCCAGTTCTTCTGCAGCTCATGCGGCAGCACTTCGGAGAACTGGATCTCGCGCGCCTTCACGATGGCGTTCATCGCGTTATCTCCATTGAGGGGTGTGGGGGTGATGCGCCGCCGTCTCCGGCAGCAATGCGGGGTCGTCTCTCGGGCCACCGTCTCCGGCGGCTTGCTTTCAAGACGCGACACCCAGACCGTCCCCGGAGTGGATGCGCGCAGGAATTTCGTTAAGCCTTGGTCGCCTCTTCGATCCGCGCACCGCGCGGCAGAGGCAGACCGTGTTCCTGCTCAAGCTCCTCCTGCAGGAGGGCGAGCGCACGCCACGCCATCGCGGCGGAGTGGCGGATCTTGTACTGGACCCCGGCGATCTCGACGATGTCGAAGCCGCCGCGCTGCGTCATGTGACGCATGATGCAGTCGGGATGGTCCATCGACTTGCCGCGGGCGTGATGCAGCGGCTCGCCGGGATTGTGCTTCTCGTTGCCGAACCACGAGACGAAGGCGACCTCGGCGAGGGCATCCGGGAAGTAATCCAGGAGGCCGCTCGCCATCGGCATGCGCTTCCTCCCCGCGCTGTCGTCGGGGAGGTTGCGCTTGTCGTTGCCGGACATTACCGACCGGCCCAGATGGTGCGGTTGAGCTTGGCGAGCTCTGCGTTCTTGCGCAGCGTCGTCTCGTCAACCTCGCCGGTCTGTCCGACGGTCAGGGTATCGACCGTCTTCTCGACCACGCGGTAGGGACCGGCGGGCGCAGGCAGCGGCGTCGAGCGGATCGCCGACAGGTCGCCCTGCGCCTTCTCCAGCTTCTCCGCCAGCTCCTTGTTGTCGCCGTTGACCTTTTCGAGCTGGCTCTTCAGCGCCTCGACGCCTTCGGCGATCGCCGCCAGCGCCTTGCTGTTGGTGGACTTCTCGATCTCCAGCGCGCCGGTGAGACGCTCGACCTCGGACGAGAGCGCCTCGACCTTGGCCGCCTTCTCCAGATCACCGCCTTCCGCCTTGCCCATGACGCCGGCGCAGGCATCCTTGTCGAGCGTGACCAGGATGTCGTGCGCCTGCTTGATCAGGGCCTTGTCGGAGGCCGAGTTGCGGGCGCCGCGCTTGAAGAGGTCCATGACCGGAGCCGCCTTCGCAGCGGCCTCGGCGGCCTCCTCGTTGCGGGTGTCGGCCAGCACGACGTCGAGAATGTCGGCGGTGATGTCGCCGAGATCGACCAGCAGGCTGCCGAAGCGATCGGTCAGCTCCTTGGGCACGTCGATGCCGCCGAACACCTCGGCGGAGAGCTCTGCGCGCTCCTCGAGGCTCTCGACGCAGCTCAGCATATACATGAGGTCTGCGACCAGATAGAGCGAGGCGCCCTTGGCGAGATCCTCGCCGTCGGCCACCTTCTTCACCCAGCCCTCGGGGAGCTTGTCGGTGAGACCGAGCGCGCGGGCGCGCTTGATGATGTGGCGCTTGGTCTTGGCCTTGTTCTTGGAGCGGCCGTAGGCCTTGACCGCGTTCTCCAGGTCCGTCGCGTTCTCGATCGGATAGGAGCCGTCGGCTTCGGCTGCGCCACTCTTCGCGTCCTTCTCGCGCTCGCTGTCGGAGAACTCGCGCTTTTCGACCGCGCCCTCGCCTTCCGGCTTGACCTCGGCCTTCGGATCGGCCTTCGGATCGGCCTTGGCCTCGGGATTGGTGACGCCCTTGATCAGGTCGAGCACGGGCGCAGCTTTCCGCGCCGCCTCCTCCTCGATGTCGAGCGCATTCAGTGCCTCGCGCAGCTCCGCCTTCTTGGCGAACGATTTGCCGGGCAGGCGCTTTGAGGTCCAGACCTGCTCGATGTCGTCGTCGACGCCCTTGACGACCGTGTCGGCGAGCTTGGCGCCATCGACATCGACGGTGACCACCGGAGCGATAACCTCGGCCTCAGTGCCCTTCGCGACCTCGCCCTCGCCGTCCGCAGGCTTGGCATCCTTCTCGGCCGCCTTGGCGACGGCCTCGGCTTCGAGCGCGGCGCGCGCCTCGTCGACGTGATCGGCCCAGGGCTTGCCGGAGACCTTGGCCAGCTCCTCGGCGCGCTTGGCGACCATGTCGTTGGTGATCTCGACGGGCTCGGTCTTGCCGTCCTCGACAGCCTGCTCGGTGGAGGCGAACTTGCGCAGCTCCTCGCTGCCGTCGGCCTTGATCAGCGCGAAGGTGGCGTCCTTGACGCACGGCAGATCGACCAGCGAGACCTCGCTGGGCGCTGCGGTATAGCGCTTGTAGGCGCCGTCCTGCCACTTCTTCAGATAGCGGCCGCCGATCGAGAAGCCGGTGTAGACGCCCTCCTGGACCTTCTGCCACTCCTCCTCGTCGACCACCTTGGCGGCGACGTCGATCGCCTTGCGCTCGTCGTCGAAGCCGATGTCGGTGAGCTTGCCGGCCGCGACCTTGCCGTGCATCGAGCGCACGTTGCCGAGGCTCTTGCCGCCGGAAGCCTTCTCGACCTCGCTCGACCACTTCTCGAACTCGGGCTTCGAGCTCGCGTAGTCGAAGATCTCGTTGGTGCGATCGGGCTGCTCGATGACTGCCGTGCCGTAGACCATGCGCTGCTTGGCGTCGACCTTCAGCACCGGCACAAACAGGGAAAGATTGTCCATATGTTGCTCCACTCCGTCGTGCTTTTCGACGACGCTGTCCATGTAGTTGTCTTGCACTTCGGCCCAGGCTTCGGGTCCGAACTCGAGAACGCCGTCAAATGCCGCAAGCTCGTCGAGCGAGATGTCCTTGCCCGCATAAGTCAGCGTCACGTTCGGCTTGTAGTAGGGCCAGTCCCAAGAGGCGCCGGCCTGCCTGATCTCCCGATGACGTGCGGCAAGCTCCTCAGACTCGAGCTTGAGCACGACGGCTTCGCCGTCTTTTCCGAAGCGGGCAAGCTCACGGCCGCCGCCTTCGATCCGTAGGATGGGGAGTGATGACCGCGGTACCGCGTCCCAGTCGACCGCCTCTTTCGAGTAGGCGATCGTCACATGCATGTCGGTGTCGGGGAGCGTGGTCGCGAACCCGTTGGCCTTGGCCCAGTTCACGAGGTGCTCGCCGTTGATCAGCGGGCGCCTGACGTAGAGCGTGCGCTTGGCGCTCTTGAGCGTCAGCTCGGTGGCGGCCGAGACCACCATCGGCAGCACGGCGCGCACGCCGGGATGTAGCGGCTGCGGCGGCCTCTCCAGCGGCTCCCAGCGATAGTCGGTGTGCTCCTCGTTGAGCTTCGCCTCGAACGCCTTGTCGACGCGCTGGAAGAAGGTCGTGAACTCGACGCCGTTGCTCTCGATGGTGGCAACGAACGTGGTGAGGTCGCCATCGTGCGGGACCGTGAAGCCGACTTCCTCGACGGCCTCGCGGAGCGCCGCCTCAAGCGGCGTCTCGCTGCCGTCGATGCCGCCGCCCGGGAAGCACCATTCGCCGGCGTGGTCGCCCTCGCCGCTGCGCTTGATGAACAGGGCCTTGCCGTATTCCTTCTCGACCAGCGCGATGCCGGCGGCGCGGAACGAGGCGGTACCGGCCGCCTTCTCGACGTTGGCAAAGCCGTAGTAGAACTTGCAGTGGCCGGTCGGGGCGATCTTGCCCGTGACCTTGGTGCAGGCGTCCGGCGCAAGGAACATCACGCAGGACATGCACTGCTTGGTCTTGGCGTTGTCGCCGTAGCGCGCCTCGCCCTTACTGACCTTGCGACGCGCCGGACGATCGGCGCCTTCGAGGTCATAGCCCTGCAGGCCCGACGTGGCCGATGCGGGCGCTGCAAAGGTGGACATGGGCGAGAGTTACTCGGTAAAGATCGGGGGGTTCGATTCCTCGACGACCGGGAAGTTGGTCGTCGTGACGGATGGCGTGAAACCCATCGCGGTCAGCTCCGGAACATCCGCCGGGTTCACGTTGATCGTGGCGCCGGCAGTGACATTGCTGTAGACGAGGCCAGAGGTGCAGTAGAGCGTGCCGGCGACGCCGGCTGGCGCGGTCATGTCCATGAGAAGATATCTCCCCTTCAAGCGCGATGGTTGAATGGCGTTAGCCGACGGTGCCGTCTTCCTTGCGCCAGGCCTTGCCGTCCCACGTCACGGTCTTGCCGATCGTGCTATCGAAGAACTTGAAGCCGGTTACCAGCCGCGTGCCGGCCGATGACGTCGTCGGGCGCGACGCCGTGGTGCCGGACGCATGACCGATCACGCTCCAGCCGTTGGCCTCGAGAATGACGGCGTCAAAGTCAGGCACGTCCTGTGCGCCGGCGGCGGGGTTGTAGGATCGCCCATTCGCGACGATCGTCGGACCGCTGGCAGGAGGGATCAAGCGATGCATTGCCATCGACGTATTTCCTTGTCTGTGTTTGGAGTGTGTGTGAGTGGAAGGCGTGAGCGGCCCACTCGCCTGAAGGGAGTGGACGGTATCATTCACAGCGATCCCGCTTTCAAGGCAGTCGAAGCTGAGAACAGGTTTGTCAGGGCTCTGGCCATAGAAGCCAAAAAACCCTGACGCACATGGTTTCCCAGATCAAGCCAGCCTCGATGCTATCGAGACCTTTGTCGCTGGTTGCAATCTGCCATCCGACCCAGGCTGAGTGTTACGCAGCCAAAATCACAGGCCGATAGCGTGCGGCCACCTTGTAGACCGACAGCGTGTTACCGGCCGCCGCGTCTGGCTGGTAAATCTCCCAAACCGCCCGCGTTCCAACCGGCGTTGCGCCAGCGTCGCCCAAGCTCGCGTCGGAATATGTTTGCCGCTCGCTGTTGCGGACGGCCTCGACGACCGTTCCGCTCGCTGTTGTGGAGTGCCGCCACGGGAATTGCGTGCCATCCTCTGCCGGGTTCGGCGTGAAATTCAGAGCTTGCAGTGTCGAGATCGTACCGCCATTGATGCGCTGACCGATCGTCGTCACGTCGCGGGAGAGAGTATGATGTGGCATATTGCTAATGATGTTGGGATCGGCAGTCGCAAACATCGCGCCCGTTGCCTCGATCCCGGCGCCTCCCGTGTCAGTCCATGAAACGACTTGCTCCATGTAGTGAACGGGGCTCGAAAAGACGCGAGTCATATAGCAAACATCGCCAACATCGGTAACGACCTTGCCGCCGCTAATATGCACCTTTGTGTTGGTGGGGAGCGGGTAGCTGGCCACATAGCCGCCTCGACAATCCCAACCAGTTCCGATGTCACCGGGCAGCGTGTCGGCGTCTGCTGTGAAATCGTGCATGTAGTCGAGCTGGTAGCCCTCGACCTTCGTGATGGTCGTCGACCCGCTCGGCGGCGTCAGCGCGTAGGCCCCGCCAGAGACCGTCACCATGCCGCGCCATTCGTCGGCGCTGACATTGCGGACACGGAAGCTCCAAGGGCCGTCCGTCAAGGGGATCGAAAGACTCTCCGCAGCGCGCGTGCTCGCCGTATAGTCCACCACCGTCGACGACGCGTTAAGCATCACGGGCCCGTAATACGCTCCCATTGCGATATCGCCAGCATAGGACGTGGCGCCGGTCGCGTCGCGCAGATACATCCAGAACTGGATCGAGGTGTGACTGTCGGCTGGCCACGTGCCGGTGATATACCAGAGCCACACCCCATCGGCGAGTTGGATCACACCGTAAGAAACCGCCGTCGCTGGCGAGGCTCCCGTTCCAATCGGAGTCGTCACGCTGCCGCTACCGCTAAGATCAAACTCAAACCGAAGACCGTTGCCTGTGTTCGCGGTCAGTTCAATCCGAAATTTGGTTCGACCCAGCGTCGGTGCGATATAGCCGTAGCCACCAAATGCACTAGCAGCGGTCGTAATTGTCCGGCGATGCGTGTGAACGTTCGTTACCGCCGTTTCCATCACGGGATAGAACGGCACTGTCCCGCCGCCGAGGTTCGCCAACGCGCCGACGGTGACCTGGGCATTGGTCCATCCGGTAGAGTGGTCCTCCGGGCTGGAAATCAGGTTGGTCGCGCCGACGCTATCGAGATAAATCGCGCCGTTGTTGATGCGTGGCTGACCGCTTGCGAACGACAGACGGGAGCCGCCAAGAATGATTTCGGCGGTGCTGGCGCGGGCGAACGTGAGGTCGGAAATGCTCTTGGCGACGCCGCCGATCTGATACCGACTGCCGAATTGCAGAGCCATGTCGGTATATTGAGGCCACCAGGCATTCGCTCCCACAAGGGGATCGAGCCACTGCGCCCCGTCCCAGACCAGCACCTCACCTAGATCCGTATCAAACCTGAGCTCGCCTACGCGCTGGCCGTGATAGAAGCTCGGGAGCGACGCATCAGCGACGCTTTCGGCCAGCAGCGTCCAGCCATTGGCCTGCAGGACCATGGAGTCGAAGATCGGCGCATCGACGTATCCGGCAGAGGGACTATAGACCCGACCATTGACGGTCACGGGCGAGGACCCACCGGGCGCAATCAGCCGATGCATAACGGTCATAGGCAAAAGTCTCTCTTGAGGTCAGCGCAGCCGCCGATGACCGGCGAGCAGCGCCTGGATGATCGGCGTGGTCTTGGCGGACATCTCTTCTGCCAGCTTGCGCTTCCAGTCGGGTCCGTACTTCTCGCGCTGGATGCGGCAGAACTCGCCGAGGATGAACTTGGCTTCGGGCCCGAGCTTGGCCTTGGCCTCGGCGGCCTTGTCGACGGCGGTCGCGCTCATTTCGCGGCGGCCTGGTGCATGCGGTTGAGGCGCTGCACCTCGCCATAGCTGACGACCGGGCAACGCTGGCCGAGGCCCTGCTTGCGCCACTCCTTGCGGCGGTTGCGAGCCTCGTTGCGGCGGGCGCACCGGTACGATCCTGCGGGACGTGCCATGTTTTTTATCCTCTGTTCTAGGGTTGGCATCATTTACGCGAAGCCGAAATTTCTGGGAAGTCGAATATTTTCGTTTCCCGAAATTGACCCAAGGCTGGGTGTTTCGCCGCACGGCGAACACCAGCGCTAGGTCAACTCTCTTCGGACTCTTTGGTTGTCGCGACTGACGGTTCCGGCTTAGGAACGGCCGCCGCCATCGCCTTGGCATCGGCGACCTTGTTCTCGGTGAGCAGCGCGTCGATCGGCACATAGCCGGCCGGCGTCAGCACCATGAGCATGTTGGCCGCCTTGTTGGAGTCGGGTTCCTCACCCATGCGCTCGCGCATCTGGTTGATGGTGAGCGCGCCCTTGCTGGCGTAGGTGGTGAGGATCTCGGCCTGCTTGGCCTGGTCGATCTCGTTCTCTTCGACCCAGGCGAACTCGAGGTCGTCGCTGCCGAGATCGTTGGCGATGATCTCGTTGAAGGTCTCCTCGGCCCACTGCTTGAGCGGCTCGATGCCCTCCTCCTCGGCCTGCTTCTCGTGCTGGTCGGCGATCGAGCGGTTCGATAGCGCGACCAGCGCGTTCGGCGGATAGGAGAAGGCGAGGCAGACGATGCGGATCAGCCACTCGTCGAAGTCGTTCTTGAGCGGCGGCTCGCGGACCGGCGTGAAGGTGCCCTTGCCCGCCATGAAGCGGATGCGGCGCCGCTGGCCGAGCTGGCCAGACATCAGGTTGTCCCAGTAGTCCTGGAACTTCTGGATCTGGTCCGGCGTCCAGTCCTCCGGGAGCGAATAGAAGCCCTCCGGCGTGTTGCCCTCGCGATAATATTCGAGCTGGTGATAGGCCCTGCGGATCGCGATGTTGACCGTGCTGATGACCTGCTCGACCGGCGAGAAGCCGTAGATGCGGTTCGGCCGCTTGTTGAGCGGGCGATAATACAGGTCCCACGTCGTGTAGTTGACGGCCGGCAGGCCCTTGAGGATCTGCTGATAGGCCGGCGGCAGCATGACGGCGCGCGGGACCGGCGTGCCCCGCGGCAGCATGTGCGCGGCCGCAAAGCCCGGCACCATCTTGAAGCCGTAGGCCTGATGGTTCTGCTCGGTGATCTCGGCGCCGTTCCACATGAACGATCCCTCGAACGGGATCGGCTGCGGGGTACGGCCCCAGTCGTCGATCACGCGCTTGATCAGCGCGCCGTCGATGACGTTGAGGCCGATCAGGTCGCCGCCGCGGTTGCGCTGGCAATACATCGAGGGTGCGTCGATCACGAGCACGTCCTCGAGCAGCGAGCGCATCCAGCCGCGGAAGGTGTTCTCCTGGTCCGGCTTCTTGAAGAACTCGGTGATGTCCCGAATGCGGTTCTGCACCTGCTTGGGCAGATCCTTCGCCGAGGGGCGCTTCCTGCCGGGCTCGTCGTGCTTGGCGCGGATCGTCCACGGCAGCCGGCACATCTGGTCCTTGCGGCGCTCGATCACGAGGCGCAGCGGATCATAGGCGTCGGCAAGCGCGCGCAGCGTCCCGAACGTGACCGGCTCGGCGTAGCGCGGCTGGGTGGTGAGGTTGTAGCCGGGGACGTAGTCGAGGACGCGGCCGGCGACTTGCGGAGGCGCCACCGGCTGCATCGGGGTGAGCGGACCCATCCAGTCCGCGCCCGTATAGGAGAAGTTGACGTTCGGCTTGACCGGCGTGCCGGCATAGGACATGCGGACGTCGTACGGCGATAGATCACGCATGGCGCGGGCCTCGCCGCGCGCGGTCGCGATCTTCGCAAGATCCTCGTCGGGCGAATTGGCCACGGGTGCTGTTACCAGCTCGCAGACACGCCGCCGCCAGTACCGAGCGTCGTGCCGGTGGCCATGACGCGGCGAACCTGCACGTAGAGCTGGTAGGTACCAGGCGTGAGAGGGATGAACGTGGTCTGGTTGGCCGCGTTGCCATCGCCGTCATCGGCATACACGACGGTGATGCCGGTGCCGCCGGTGCCAACGGCCACGATCAGCGACGAGGTGACGTGCGGCAGGTCGTTGGTGTCACTCGGCGTGACGGCCGCGCCGTGCCGGCCGGACATCAACGGGTCGTTGTTCGTGCCCTTGAGCGGGTCCAATGCGGCGGTCATGACGGCTCCGTTGACGGAATGAAGGGCTGCTTAGTTGAGCGTGTTCGGCAGGCCGGTCGCCGGGTTGTACGGCTTGTCGGCCGGACGCGGGGCGCGGTGCGTGCTCTCGCCGCTCGCAATGCGGCGCTTGATCTCGTTGCGCAGGTAGGCGGCTGCGACCACGAGGTTGGCGACGTCGCTGCCGTAGTCGCGGAAGCCGGACCAGTCGCTCGGGTAGATGTGCTCGCGACACTCCTCGAAGATGTCCGCGCGCGAGACGTTCTCGGCAGCGGCGCGGTCTTCGGCATCCGCGCTGGCGAGCAAGGTTAGGCGATCCATGTCGCCTGCAACCGCGTTCGCCTGCGCGCAGGCGGCGAGCAGCATCTGGCCCTTGGAGGCATCGGCGCGATCGTTGGCATCGCCCCACATCGCGTCCTGCTTGGCGACCTAGCCAGCGATCAGGCCGTCGGCGAGCGCTGCGGCTTCCTTGATGTCCATGACAGCTCCGTCAGTTGATCATGCTGGCGAGCGCGTTGCGGATGGCGCGCGCCGAGCGGTAGGAGAGGTACTGGTAGCCGGACTGGGTCGCGTGGGTGTGGTCCGGGTCGACATAGATGTCGGAATTGCCGCTGGCGTTGGTGGCGCCGGAATAGCCGGTGCCGTTGAGCCAGGTCGGGATGTCGGTCGAGACCGGCATGAACACCGCGAACTGATCGGCGAACTGGGCCACGGCCGCCGCGATCGCGTTCTCGGTTGCGATCTGGCTGGCGCCGGGGCCGGAATTGCCGGCCTGACAGCCATGCACGACGATCGGGGTGGTCGGATAGTTGGCGCGGACGAGCTGCAGGTCGTACAGCACCTCGGCGGTGATGGCGCTCGCCGAGAACGAGCTGTCGTTGTAGCCGTGCGCGAACACCAGCAGGTCGAACGGGCCCTGCGCCGCCCAGCGCGGGATCTGGTCGCGCATCTTGGAGCGCAGGCCGCCATCGTCGGACAGGTAGCCGGTCGCGCCGACGGCGAGCTGGCGGCAGTCGCGGAAGCCGAGCAGCTCGCAGGTCATCACCGGCCAGCTCGCGTTCGGGATCGGGTAGACCGTCCCTGCCCCGTTGGTGCCTTCCGAATAGCTGTCGCCAGACCAGCCGACGCGGATCACGTCGCGCTGGCACGGCTTCCAGAAGCTGTAGAGCGGCGCGGTGCGGATGGTCTTGATCAGCGCCGGGCCGCCGGACGGATGGGTCGGCACCAGCACGCGAATGCGGCGGATGCCGGCGCTGGCGAAGGCGAGCTTGAAATAGGTGTCGGCGGATGCGCCCGGACCGGTCGAGCCGGTGAAGTCGACATACTGGCCGTCGACCTGGAACATGATCTTCTTGACGTTGTCGGTGAAGAGCCCGAACTGGATGTTGGGCGCGTCGGTCTCGACCTCGAAGGCGCTGGCCCAGGAGCTCTGGTCGGCGAACGAGCCGCCGATATTGCCGGTGGTCTGCGGCAGCACGCTGGTGACCGGCATCGCGATGTAGAGCGTGTTGATCGGCGAGGGAATGCCGCCATACCAGGCGACGTTGTTGATCGCGGCCGAGGTCAGCGCGCCACCCGAGCACAGCAGCGAGACGTTGGTCAGCGTGCCGTCGGAGGTCGCGTGGCAGCGGCGTCCACATCGGCGGCGGCTACGTCGTCACCGCGGCCCATGTCGCCGACGAGGTCTCGGAGCTTCCCAAGCTCCTGGCCGGCAAGGTCGCGCCGAAGCCTGATCAGGTCGATCGTCCAGAGCGCGCCGGTGACCTCGTCGATATACTGGCCCTCGTAGAAGCGCTTGCGGTAGTTGCCGCTCTGTTTCGACAGCCAGTCGAAATAACCCTTGTCGAGGTTCTGCTGGTTGTCCTGGCCGTAGGCGGTATGACCGACATTGGCGACGTCGGTCGCGACACGGGTCCAGCCATTGGCCTCGAGGAGCGGCGCGTCGAACGAGGGGACCTGCTGGTTGACGCCGACCTTGCCGACATAGGTACGGCCGTTCACGGCGACGTTGTTGCGCGATCCATCAGCCGGCGGCGTCATATTGACAGTGGTCAAGGCAGGGGCCCCTTCTTACGATCTGATCAGCGCGCCAGGAGGCGGCAGACGGTGGAGCTGGGCACGATGAAGCTCAGCGCATAGCCGGTGGCGATGCCGACATTGATGCCGGCAACGTCACCCGATGAATTGTAGGCCGGGCCGCCGCTCATGCCGGGAACGAGCTGGCCGGAAATCACGGCCACCGACTTCCACGGGTCGATCTCGGTCGGCGCGGTGCTGGCGACCTTGCCCCACATCGTGATGTTGCGGAGGTTGAGCGGGTTGCCGTCGAACGACAGGCGCTGGCCGACATTGAGGCTGCTGCAGGAGATCCGGCGCGAGGCGACGGTCCCGGGGTTGTCGATCTTGAGCAGCGCGATGTCGTAGGTGTGGTTGACCCAGAGCACCTCGACGCGATGCTCCTTGGACAGGGTGTCGATGACCTTGAGCGCAGGCTTCGGCGCGACCTTGCCGGCCAGGAGCTTGGGAAGCTCCGAGACCTCGTCGGCGACATGGGCCGCGGTGACGACGTAGCCGCCGCCGATGTGGACGCCGCTGCCATGCTCGTTGTCGTTCATGCGGACGTAGACCATGGCGTCGGCCATCTTCGGCGCGGCCGCGTAGCTCGCCCTGACATGGGTGATGCCGAAATAGGCTGCGGCTCCGAGCAGGATCGCCATCAGCACCGTCATGAAGGAACGCATGGTCGCCTCGCGTGCTGTCGTTGTCGTCAGGTGACGGCCTGCCAGCCGCGCCGTCCGAAGGCGGCCGCGTCTTCCGGAGAGACCGTGACGATACGGTCTGCCGGGACGAGCATGTGCGTGCCGTCGATCAGATAGAGCGAGCCGACGCCTTCAGGCACCAGCACGCGATGGCCCTTCGCGGCCGGTGGCGTGATCTCGTAGCCGTGCTGCGGATCTGGCGTGCCCTCGTTTCCGGCAGCCTCGGCGAGACGGCGGTAATATTCGAGCCAGTTGCTCGCCCCGGAGCCGAGGCAGAGGTCGTTCACCGCCCAGATCCACGCATCGGCGCGATCCGGCGATTTCGGGCCGCCATAGCCGAGCGTTGTGAAAGCACAGAGCTGGTCCTCGAGCTCATTGAACTCGCCGACATGGCGCACGGCATCGTTGGTGTAGAGCGTCGAGATCGGCTCGGCGCGGATGTGCTTGCCCTGGCTGGCACGGACGATGCGGACCGGCACGTTGGGGTCGATCGACCGGATCACGTAGGCGACCATGTCGCCGCCGAAATTGCCCTCGGCGATGATGTGGTCGGCGCCGAACTGATAGAAGGCGGCGACCGCGCGCCTGCCCCATTCCTCGGGGCTGCCGACCAGCGAGACGTCGGCGCGCAGGTAAGCGCGCTGATCATTGCCGAGCGAGGCGACGATGATGCCGATCTCGTCGTTGCGCGGCTTCATCTCGATGTCGGACTTGTCGCCCTGCTCGCCGGCACCGGACGGGTCGATCGCGATGACGGTGCGGGCGAACTCGGCCGGCTCGTCGCCTGGCCGCAGACGCATCTGCTCGATCAGGTCGATCGTCCAGAGCGCGCCGGTGACCTCGTCGATATACTGGCCCTCGTAGAAGCGCTTGCGGTAGTTGCCGCTCTGTTTCGACAGCCAGTCGAAATAACCCTTGTCGAGGTTCTGCTGGTTGTCCTTGGGGTTGACGAACATCCGAGCGTAGTTCTCGGGGTCCGCCACCGCCTTGCGATCGTCCGGGTCGATCTTGTCGCCGAACAGGCGGTTGGTCCAGTGGCTCTTGCCGACCGGGTTGATGTCGCACCAGAAGCGCTGCGCGCAGCCCTCGATCACCTGCGCGAGGCGGCTCATGACGAGCTTGGCCGAGTACCAGCTGATCTGGCTGCACTCGTTGAGGAAGATCGTGGCGTATTCGGCGCCGAGGATCTTGTCGGCGCGCCGCTCGTCGTCGAGGCCGCCGATCCATATCTCGCTGCCGTTGGGGAAGCGGAACAGGTTGTGCGGCGACTTGATGTGCTTGTAGCGCTGGCCGGGGAAGAAGTTGCGCAGCACCTTCGGCATGGTGTCGAGCGCGATCGAGGCGTCGGCGTGGATCGCGCGGAAGCGCAGGATCACGTGGCGTGAGTTCGGAAAGCGCAGCGCGCGCATCACGATGGCGCGCACGATGGTGGTGGTCTTGCCGGAGCGGGCGCCGCCGACGAGGCAGACGTGGCGGTGCGAGCCGAGCAGCTCGGTCGCAGGGATCTGGGCCGGGTTCGGCCCCCTCTCGCCCCAGGTCGAGATGTGCGGGCCGTTGTTGTGGCCAACGGCAGCGGGAGACTGTTCGACCGCGATGGCGGGGGAAGCGTTCTTCGGGAACTGTCTGCGCGGCCGCTTCGGGCGATTAGAGCTTGGCATCGGCTTCGGAGATGATGAAGACGGTGTTGCCGCCGCCCTGCACTTCTCCGGAGTGCTCGAGCTTCTGCGCTGCGAGCAGGCCATGGAGCTTGTTGAACATCTCCATGACGTTGAGGCAGGTCTGGGTGGCCTCGGCGTCGCCGGCGATCGCCTTGTCCATGACGCCCGTCATCATGGCCTCGAGCCGCATCGACTGCATCTTTTTCAGATCCTCGGCAGGCTCTGCCGTGATCTGGTCCATGCCCCACTTAACGAGGCGATAGGCATAGGAGACGTCGAACTTCATCTCGTCCGCAATTTCCTGGAACGTGTAGCCCAGCTTGCGGTATTCGAGCGCTTCCTTGACGCGCTCGCGGAAACGGATGTTCGCCGGCGAGGTGTCCGCGTTCTTGGTGGTGCGCCTACGCCTGCGCCCCTTTCGTTGCGCGAGCGGCGTCGGACCGACCTGTCTCTCGGGGATGTCGGGAGTATCCGGCATTGCTCACGTTTCTTGTTGGTACCTGCAAACGAGAGGGCCGCCCATTGAAGGACGGCCCTCCGCGCATCCGGTGTAACCGGTGCAGAACTACGCCGTCTTGGACGAGTTCTTCGAGCTGCGCTTGGTCTTCTTCGCGGACTTTTTGGTCACGCGCTTCTTGGCTTTCTTGGCCATGTGGATCACTCCTTCCAGTTGATGCGCCGGGGAAGGCGCCGGCGCTGCGCCTCAAAGTCCCTCGCGAAGGTCAGGCCTTCTTCGGGAACTCCGTCACGAGCCGCGCGAGGGTCTTCTGCGGTGGACGGATCTTCTGAAGCCGGAACTTCGGCTTCGGTAATTCGATGTTGAGCAGCGAGGCCAGCACGTGGCCGTCGACGAAGGTGACGTCCGGGTCCGGATACTTCACCTTGCGCAGGAACTCGGAGACGGCATCGCCGTCGGCGAAGCAGACGACGCAGTAATAGTCCGCCATCTTCTGCGAGTCGTGCGCAGCGCGCTGGCGATTGAGGTCCGCCTTCATCATCGAGGACGGGTTGCCGGTCGCAGCCTGGTCGGGCGCCATCGCCGCTTCGAGGCGCGCCATGCGCTCCAGATGCGCCTGCTCGTGCGAGAGGTCCTCCGGGAGGTCGCCGATGACGTCGTCCTCGTCCGGCACGAAGTCGAGCGCCGAGTTGATCAGGCGCCGCTGGGCGATCCCGCCGCCATCCCCCATCTTCTTCAGGCCGCCGGCCTGCTTGAGGGGCTTGCGCTCGACCTTCTTTAACGCCATGCTCTCTGGAACCAAGAAGAGGGCGAAAGCAGTGAATCACCCTGATGTTATGAACGAGCTTGCAGCCCGTCAGCTCGGCGAGCTCAAACGCAAACAGCGAAACCGCCTCGCCCGCCAGATCGTCTTCGGCGCGGTGTTCGGCCTCGTCCTTGTCGCGATGTTCATGCTCCTGCGGTCGTGAACAGGCGATCGATTTCCGTCTCGTAAGAGAAGCGGCGCACGATGCGCCTGGACCCGCGCAGGTCGATCAGCTCGCCATAGGCGACGTCGCCGCAGCGCATGCGACCCTTCCACGCCAGGATCTCGGTGACGGCTCCTGCCGTCGAGACGTGCGTGGTCTCGACCAGCAGCGTGCCCGGCGCGCAGCGCGGGTTATTCAGGCCGGCGAAGCCGCGCACCCGGAACAGAACGGGCCGTTGCGGCGACGGAAGCTGCGGCTTGGTGCGAGCCGGAGGCATCAGATGCTGATCAGGCCGATCAGGTCGTGCAGCGAGAGCAGCGCCATCGAGGCGAGCCCGATCAGCAGCACGATGTCGCCGAGGAAGTCCTCGCCACCGCGGTCGGCCAGGTTGCCCTTCCACCATTCGTCGGCCCAGAACGCGATCAGGATGCCGGAGGTGATCAGCGAGAGCAGCGCGAGCGTGAACAGCATGTCAGATCCCCCGCCCTTCGGCGCCACCGATGACGCATTTCCATTTGGCGAGGCGCTCGGCCGGATGGTTCTTCATCCAGTCGGCGAGCTGCGGCGCGCCCATCAGGCACGACTGCAGCGAGATGTCCTCGAAGTTCGAGGAGGTGACCAGCTGCTCGTGGCAGTCGGTCGGGTTGGCGAGGCTGCACAGCATGGCGATGATCTTGATCACGGGTGTTCGACCTTCTTGTTGTTGATCTTTAAGTCAACGGCCCCGGCGCGAAGCAGAACGTCGAGGGTTCTCCGGTCGGGCCGTTGAGATACCACCACACTGCCGAACCGGTCGGGTTCGGACCGCTCAGCACCTTCCAGGCTTCGATCTTGATGTCGCCGCCCTGTTCGCGATGGATGGTCACCGAGCCGTCGGCGTTGAGGGTGTACTCGCCGTAATAGCGATGACCGTCGGCATCGTTGCAGCACCAGCCGCCGCGCGAATTGTGCTGGGCGGAGAACCACTGCGAGACTTCCGGGCTGTTGCCCTCGTGCGGACCGCCGCGGGCGCTGGCGCGCCCCATCCAGAACAGCGCGAGCACCACGGCCATCGCGGCCATCACGTAGAACATCGCGGTCCGCATGTGCCGGCTCATGCGATCAGCTCCCCGAGACGATCTGCATCGGCCAGTCCTTGCTGAGCGCGATGTGGAGATGACCGCCGGAAAAGTGGAAGCCATCAGCATTGCCCATGATGTTGTGGACATCGCTGAGAGCGTTCATCGGCTCGTCGTGGCTGAGCGCGGCGCCGTCGGTCCAGAGCAGCTTGGTGATGCCGCCGTTCGCCTTGCGCAGCGTGACGCGGTAGACGCCGTTAGCGAGCCGCTCGGCGTCATAGCTCTCGGTCCCGGCGAGCGCCTTCATGACGTTGGCGACCGCGGTGACCGCGGGCTTGGCCTTGAAGCCGAAGTCGAACAGGCCGAACGTGTTCTGGTCGTTGGTCTGGTCGGTGCCGGTGTCGCGCAGATTGTAGAAGCACAGCCCGGTGATGCCGTAGCAAATCGCAGCGCCGATCATGCGCGCGGCCCAGTAGGCGCGCTGGGTCTCCGGCGCGTTGGCCTGGCCGGCGAGCCAGGAGGCGCAATAGCCCCACTCGGTGATGGCGATCGGGCAGCTGCACGGCACAGTCGCGCGGTAATTGTCGACGTAGGCGAACAGCGTCTCGGGCTGGCCCGGATTGTAGGGATGCAGCGTCTGGCCGGCGAGCTACCCGACCATGTTGGGCTGGGCCGCGTTGACCGACTGCATGAAGGGCGCAGCGTTGATGCCGGGCGCGGCGAGATCGCCGATGCCGGCGCTGATGATCTGGGCCGACGGCACCTTGGCGCGGATCGCACTGATGGCCTGCGCCAGCACGGTCCCGTATTGCGAGGCGCTCGGCGCGGGCGACCAGAACTGCGGGTTGTTCGGCTCGTTCCAGACCTCGAACAACACGCCGGGTCCGGCGTAGAGGCTGGCGATGTAGGCGCAGAAATTGCCCCACGCGGTGAGCTGGGTGTTCGTGGTCGGCGGCGCGAACACGTTGCCGGTGTAGATCGGGTTGGAATAGTCGAGCAGGATGACGACGCTCATGCCGGCCGCCTTGGCAGCCGCGATGCGGCCGTCGGTGGCATCGGGTACTGCGTAGACGCCCTGCGTCGCCTCGACCATGCCCCACTGCACCTCGATCCGCACCATGGTGGCGGAGATCGCCTGCAGCATCGCCATGTCCTGCGACACGCTCGGCCAGGGGTTGAGCGAGAACAGCGCCGCGCCGACCTTGGGGAGCTGGGACGCCGGCGCGTTGAGGATCGAGATGGTCACGGCTGGCTCCGGTCGGCAATCGCCTTGACGACGGTAAGCGCCTCGTCAAGCGAGGTGACGCGGAAGTCGATCTGCTCAGTGACCATGATGTGATCGTGCAGGTTGCCCTGCTGCTCCATCACCGCGACCACCGGGATGCGGCACCAATGCGCCCACGAAATTTCGCAGATCGAACCCTGCGAAACCCGCCCCGCCCCCAAGAGGTTCACCAGGATGACGTTGCAGGTCGTCGCATCGAACCTGTCGCGGACAAAGATGCCGCGCGGCGTCGTGAGCGCACTCATTTCGCCATAGCCGGCGCAATCCAGGGTCAGAACGCCGACGGCGCGCAGATGCTCCTGCGCGCGCAGCGGCGACAGACTACGGATGCCCGCTTCGTCGAGTTTCTGCTTGGCGATTGCACGCCAATCTGTAGCACCGTCGTAGGTCAGCCCAGTGATCGGACCGGCCAAATAGACCGTGAACGGATGCATCTCAGCGCGCCTTCTTCGCGTGACGCTTGGCGGGCTTGCGCGCCTTCTTCGCCGCCGGCTTGCGCTTCGTCTTGACGACGGGCTTGCCGACCGGGTGCTTGGGCTCGACCGGCGAGACCTTCGGCAGGTTGAAGAAGCCGTGGTCGCCGATGTCCGGCTGCACGGTGAGGTTCAACTTCGGCTCGGCGCGCTTGAACTTGGCCGGATCGAGGAAGTCCGGGAAGCCGGGCCCGAGGTTGATCCCGCGCGCCACCGAGTCGATTGCGGCCCGCTCGAACGCCTTGTGGCGGGCGATCTTGTCCTTTGAGCGCACGTCGGCGCGGCGGAACATCACCATCAGGAACAGGACGAGCAGGACGATGAACACAAGCACGGCAACGAAGGGATCGAACATCGTTTCTTCTTTCTTCTTGGTTGATCAGATCGCGATGAAGACGGCGGCGATCAAAAGCATCGCGCCGATGATGGCGGAGAACAGGCCACCGACGCCGAGCGCGACCTCGAGCACGATAAGGCCGCTGTCGAACGAGCTCTTGGCTCCGCGCAACGCGCGGCGCTGCGAGGCATCCTCGGCCGCACCGGCACCGATGCAGGCCATGAAGCCGCCGACCGTCATCAGCAGCGCAATCCATTTCAGGCTCATGGTGATGTCCCTTGTTGTTCTTGCTTGTCGATCTCGGCCCAGAGGCGCTTGTGGATGTCGTGGCGGACGATCTCCGCTTCGAGCAGCGGCATCCAGCGCAGGATGCGCTCGTAGTCTCTCGGGTAGTGCTCCCGCAGCGGGATGATGTAGAGGTAGGAGAAGCCGTCGAGCGAGCGCGGCAGGAAGGTGTAATCGGCCGGCAGCGAGATGCCGCTGGTCTCGATCTCGTCCATCAGGCGCGTCTTCGACCAGTCCCAGATCGGGGTCCAGTTGCCGGCGCCGTGGCGGATCGGGCCGTGCTTCCTGATCGAGATGAAGCGGATGGCGTTGTCGAGCGCGCGCACGCCGGTGGCCGACAGGATGTCGCCGGTGATGCCTTCCTGCTCCTTGACCATGCGGACCACGTCGGCGTGGTCGATGTGCGGGAGCGAGGCGGAGGCGAGCACCTGGGCGCGCCGGACCGGCTGGTAGATGTTGTCGCGCAGCTGCTTGTAGAACTGCGGGTGCGGCATCCGCAAGATCCGCCGGCCGAACAGCTTGCGCTCGTAATAGTCGAGGCTCTCCTCGATGAACTCGAGCCCCGGGATGTCGTCGTAGTAGAACGGGATGATGTCGATCTTGTCCCGGAGCGCCAGCGCCACCGCGATGCTGTCCTTGCCGCGCGAGAACGCCAGCAGCGTCTTCTCGCCGTAGCGGCGCTTGTACTCGGCGATCAGCTCGTCGCCGCGCAGGTGGTCGATGCTGTCGAGGCCGCTCACTTGAGGCCTGCCATCTGCTTGGCCTCGCGCACCGTCTCGATCACGGCGAAGGCGCGGCCGTCTTTGGTGCGAACGATGGCGTGGGTGCCGTCGCCATAGCGCCAGGTCACCCCGGGCATCCGGAAGCGGTCCGACGGCGGGAGCACCTTGTCGATCTGCTTGGTCGGCAGACGAATGAGCTCGCCCTGCGGGCTCATGAAGACGGCGATATGGGGCGGCATGTCAGCCGATGCCAGCACCGATCGCCGGGCACCAATGCCAGAAGAAGTGAACGGCGAGACCACCTGCGAACATCCCCATCAGGAAGATCGACAGCGGCCACTTGCTGCCCAGCTCGTAGATCGCACGCGACAGCGTGTTCTGCCGGTCCGGATAGCGGAAGGCGTATCCCTCCCCGACCCCAAAGACAGCGATGGCCGCGAGCGTCGCGACGATCCAATAGGCGTTCATGGGTTGTAGGGCTCCGCGCCGATATCACAGCTGCAGCGCGGCCAGTGACAGGGCGTGGCCCCGCGCTTGACGCGCTTCTTGCAGACCTTGGCGAGCACCTCACTGCCCGGGTACGGGCGCGACAGGTGCGCGCGGCGTTTCTTCGAGACCCATCGCGCCTCGACCGCGAAGAAGCCGAAGCCCTGCGTGAAGCCGCGGTCATACGGGATGCCGTCGATCACGCGGGCATGACCGAAATACCAGTAGTCGGTCAGGAAGAACTGCAGCGTGAAGCCGCGTTCGCTATGGGAGAGCGGGCTCATGCAGCCTCCGGGAACGGGAGTGTCGGGTCGCCGGCCTCGGTGCCGTGATAGTGGATGCACAGCTCGTCCGACTGCGGCTCGAAGCTGCGGCAGAGGTCGGGGCGGCTCTCGTAGATGCCGCAGCGGCCCTCGGGCCCGAGATGCGGGCAGCGATAGTACCAGGCCGCGACCTTGCCGACCGCGCTATCGGACGTGTCGCGGATCTTCAGCGGATCGAACGGCAGGTGATGCTTGGCCAGCCACTCGACGACGGCCTGCTCGCCCTCGCTCACCTTGTGGACCTTCTCGAAGCCGCCCTCGTTGGGGGTGAACCTCCTGCAGCAATGGCCCGGCGAATAGCAGCGATCGCACAGGCTCATGCGTGCCTGCCCATGACCATCGACAGGCGCCGGCGCGGCTTGGCGCAGATGAAGCGCAGAGCCCAGCGCAGCGCGCGCATCACTTCACCACCGTCGGCTTGCCGACCTTGCGGGCGAAGTACGGCGCCACGTAGAGCCCGAACGAATTGAGCTTCAGCTTCTTGGCGTTGAACGCCTCGATGAAGCGATCCTGCCCAGCCTCGTCGAGGTGCTGGTAGTAGAACTTCAGGTGCACCTTGGGGCTGCGGTCCTCGATCTTGACCCAGCTGCCGACGTAGTGCTCGCGCGCATAGCTGTCGAGACCGTGCTGGTCGCACAGCTCCGTGGTGAGCAGCGTATAGCCAGGCGTTTCGTGACTGCACGACGAATAGATCGCCTTGCCGCCCATCTTCGCCGGCATGTCGACATAGATCTTGTAGTTCTTGTCGGTGCCGCTGATCGCGGCCGTGCCGGCGTCGATCGCCGCGAACAGATCCTCCGGATGCATCGAGCCGCAATAGGAGCAGCTGCGATAGCCATCGCGCATGAACCAGTGGTCGCGGTGCTCCTTGCGAAGAAGGCGTGCGCTCTCGCCGGAGCGCGGGCAGTCGAAGCCTTCTGACGGGTGCGCGGCGGCGATGTGGCCGTGCAGCTTCCAGAACGCATTCTCCCCGCAGCCAGGCGTACCTCCGGCCTTGACCCCGAGGGGGGACGCTGCGTCCTTGCCCCAGTTGAACGAGGCGTCGCAGTACGGACAGGCGTGAGACATCGCGTCTCTCCCGTAGAATTTATTGGAACAGTTTCACGTGAAACGACAGGGACTTACGCGAGAGCCTTGGCGACGTGCAGCGTGCGCGGCTTCAGCTCGCCCGATGTGGCGAACTCGAGCTCGTGGAAGAACAGCATGCCGCTCTTGCCGTTGGCATCGACGACGATGGCGTAGCGCGCGCCGGCCTCCGGCACGAACGCCTGCTGCACGATGCCGACAAACACTTCGCCCGTGGTCGAGACGATGCGGCGCGACTTGACGATGTCGCCGACCTGGAAGCCACGAACCTCGGGCGTCATGCCGCCCTCCCGATCACCGTGACCTCGTCGAGGTCGGCGAGATGGCTGCCGCCGTGCTCGTCCTGCACCACCACGAAGCCTTCCGTGATCGGCGGGGTGACGTCGGCGAAGTCGGCGAAGGTCGTCTGCCGGTTCCGCTTGAGCGGCGCCTGCTTGGAGGCCTCGACGTGCTTGATGACGTCGCCGATGATGTTGCGGCCGCGGCCGGTGAGCTGGACACGGTCGCCGACGCGAGGGCCGCTCATTTCAGCATATCCGCAGGGAACTGAGCGCGCTGCAGGTGGAGTTCGTCGACGATCCAGACGACGCCGACGATCCAGGACGACGGGTCGTTCTGGATGGTGAACTGTCCCTCCACCACCAGCGGAACGCCGCTGAAACTGTTGAGGTGGACGGTCTGGCCGACCTTGAACGGCGCGGGCGTCTCCTCCGGGAGAGCCTCGGTGGTGGGTTCGCCCTGCGTGTTCATGCGAGCACCAGGCCGTTGGCCGCCTTGAGCGAGCCCGCCGCGATCTGGCGCAGGCGCCGCGCGACGGCGCGATCGCCGTTGAGACCCTGCTGGATGTAGCGCTGCTGCTTGGCGATGCGCTTCATGTAGCGCATCTGCTTGCGATGGCTCATTCTGCCGTTCCTTTTCTTGGTTGGCGTTTCTTGCGGAAGAACCGGTTGGGTGGGCGTTGCCAATCCGAAAGTCGCAACACCGCTCCGACCTCGGCCAGCGCAATGCCGAAGCATCGCAAGGGTCCGGTCGGAGGTGGCCGGCGTGTCGGAATAGCCGGACCAAGGCTAACCTCTTACGAGGCTGCAGCACCCAAACTGATGGCTGGGAAGGCTGGGCTCGAACCAGCGACACCGCGATTAACAGTCGCGTGCTCTACCGTCTGAGCTACTACCCAACACGAAGGGGATGAACGAAGTGGCGGGCCCGGTCGGTTGTTACGGGCCTGCGCTCTCAAAGAGACGGTGTCACCCGAGGTGACTTCGTTCAAACTGTGAAACTATCTACGCTGACCGAGCGCCTTGATCTTGTCGAGCGCGCTGCAGCCAGGCGGCGGATCGCCCAGCACCCACGAGGTCAGCGAGCGCGGCGCGGAGGCGCGCCGCCATGCATCCTTCTGCATGTCCTCAGTCGGACGGCCGCTGCGCGGCTCGTCGTCGAGGAGCTTGGCCTGCGCGGTCGCGGGCATCAGCTCGCGGACAAGGGTCGAGGGGAGCGGCTGCATCAGCAGACCTCCTTGGGGTGAGAGGCCTTGTGCAGAGGCTTGTGATGGGCGTGCTTGCGGTGATGGCGGTGATGCCGACGCCGCTTGTGATGGTGGCCGTGGTGGCGCTTGTGCGTCACCTTGAAGTGGTGCTGGTCGTGGCAGCCGTCGCTGTGCGAGGGCGCGGACGGCGTGACCGGATCAACGATCACCGGCAGCGCGACCGGCGCATCGCCCGGCTCGAACGGCGCTACGGGAGCATCCGGAACGACCGGAGGAGCGATGACCGCGGGCGGCGTGACCTCATGCGTTTCATGCATGGGCGCTGGCGCTGTGATCTGCGCCACGTGCAGGGCGGGCGGCTCATACCAGAAGGCCGCGATCGCGAAGGCGAGCACGGCGCACAGGATCAGGGCGAGCAGCGCAAGGTCGCGCTCGCGAGCCTCGTTGCGGTCCGACATCAGCGATCGCTCCGGAGAAAGCATGCCCGGGCCCAGCTATCGTCGGCGGACGGATTGCTGTGCCACACGATCGGCGGCCCGCCGCTCTTGGCGAAGCAGATGAGGTCTAGACAATCGAGGTCGACGCCATCGACGCTGCCGACCGGATCGGGCTTCGGCTCCACGGGAGCGACGCCGCCATTGGCGCTCTGCACCGTGAGGCGCCAGATGCGGTCCTGCTCGGCCTCGCGGCGCTTGCGGGCGAACTCGCTCTCGGTGATGACGATCGCCGGCGGCTCTGGCTTCTTGGGCTCGATCCGCTTATAGACCGGGCGGTGCTCGGCGATCTCGGTGGAGAACCGCATCACCACCTCCGCAGCCAGAGCGCGGTGAAGATCGCCGTGCAGGCGATCGCGACCGCGATGGGCGCCACCAGCATCGGCACCACGAGGTCGGGCGCGGCCGCCTTGCGGCGCGGACGGAACGGGATGACCTCGCCCATCACAGATCCTCCAGGAACGCCATCGCGCCGACATAGCGCTGTTCGATCTCGGCGATCGAGCCGGCATCGCGGCCAGGCCGGAGCAGCGGCGCGACGTTCATCGGCGAGTGCGGGTTGCGGTTGGCTTTGAGCTTGGCGACCTCGCGCCGGGCGATAAAGCCCAGCGTGATCGGCTCGCGATTGCACATGCAGGCCTCGGCGCACTTGGCGAGGCAGTCGCCGTTGCCGCTGTTGTGGGCGCAGCGAACGCGCTGCCACGGCGCCGGGCTCGAGACCGGGCGAGCGGCTTCCTGCCGCGCGTCGAACGTCCGGGCCGCGCGCTTGGCGCTTGCGGCGAGGAAATCGACGACCTCGGCCATCAGACGCCGACCCAGACCACCAGCATGTAGGCGAGCAGCTGGAGCGCTGAGAGCAACCAGCCGGCGAGCTTGAGATAGGGCGGGTCCCAGTCGGTGGCGGCCGAAGCGCCGATGCTCATGGAGAAGCCGATCAGCATCATGAATGGGATCAGGCCGAGTGCGTGCAGGCCAATGTTATGCATGACGTTTCTCCCCTATTTTCCGGGTTGTTGCTTGGTGGCGCGCTTTGAGGGCGCGCTGGGCCCGCACCACTGCGACCGCTGACGGCGAGCAGTGATGGGCTTCGCCTCGTGCGATGGCGTGGTCGCAATCCTCGCAGATGCCGGCATAGCCGCGCTCCTTGAGGATCTCGATCCGCGTCATCGGATCATGCGGCAGCGGCTGCCAGAACTTGGCGATGCACTGGCCGCGGTTCATGTCGCCGCGGACGTCGGCAATGTGTTCGATCCACCAGCCCTGGCAGTCGTTCCAGAACAGCGCGTCCCGTAGCGCCCAGCGCTGGTCGTTGGGGATGGTCGCGTCGTGGAGATCGTCGGGCAGCGTCGCGATCGGATAGCTCGTGCCGCTCGCGAACTCGCTCATGCCGACAAGCTCGCCGGCTGAAGATCCGCGCAGAGATGGCAGACAGGCGCGTCCGGCGGGCAGCCATCGTGATAGGCGCAGACCTTGGTCGACAAGGAGCCCAGCTCCGGAGCGCTCACCAGCGAGGCTCCCTGCGGCTCCAGCACCACGCTTCTGAGATCGACCGGGAACCGGGTCAGGCCGCGTGGCTCGTCGAGCTGCACCATCAGGACGTCGCCGTGGTTCTCCCGGACGGTCACCTTGATCAGGACCTCGTCGCCCTGGCGCAGCAGCGGCCTCATGATGCGAGCACCGTCTCGTAGCCATGCGCGTGCGAGACGCGAGCGGCCGGCGCGGGCAGCGCCCGCTCCATCATCTTGGTGAGGCGCTTGCGGCTGTCCTCGCTCATGGAATAGCCGAGGCCGTTGACGGTGGTGATCGTGAGCCCGAGCTCTGCGATCTTGTGGCGCAGGGTCGAGACCGTCACCGTGTAGACCTTGGTGGCCGGCATCTCGCCGCGGTCGCCGTAGACCGCGTCCATGATGTTCTCGAACGAGACGACGCCGCGGCGCGCACGTAGCAGCCCGAGCAGGCGCGCCTCGCGCGCTGTCAGGGACGGGATCGCGCTGCGGATCAGCGCCATGTCGTCCTCGCCCATGCCGAGCAGATCCTCCAGCTGCAGGATGCGATCCTCGAGCTGCTCGATCTTCTTGGCAAAGGCGTGAAGCTCACCGGCGAGTGTGCTCATGTCACCCTCCCGTCAGTGCGAGAGCGTGACGGTGCGGGCGCTTCGCAGCGTCGCCGAAATGTCGTCCAGCGTCTGGGCGATCTGGCCGAGATAGATGGCGGCAATGACGGTCGCAACCGCGATGATCGTGAGGCGCATGACACTTCCCTTTTCTGGCCGTTCTGGCTTCTGGTGGAGGGTAGACGATCCGGCGTCCTACCGGATGATCTTGACGTCGGTGCATTCCAGCACGAGGCGGGCGCCGCAGCGCATGATCGCCTTGTCCGGGTCGTAGACCAGCCTGGCCGCGCCGAGGATCTCGACCTCGCTGGCATAGACCGGCTTGTCGTCGTGGCGGGACTTCGCGATCCGGATCGGCGGCTTGCGCTCGCCGGAGATGGCGTTGCGGCGGATGGTTTGGCCGTTGATCGAGACGAACTTGGTCACCGGCAGTCACAGTCCGGCTTGTACTCATGGCAGATGCAGTCGTGCGGCTCGCCACCGCCGTCGCTCCCGTAGAAGCAGATGCCGAGCGCCGCCAACGCGATCGCCATCATCACGCAGAACAGGATGGTCTCGGTACTCATAGCGAGGTCACCACGATCAGCGCAGCCGCGAACAGCAGGAACCAGCCGTAGCCGTTGTGCCCGGTCGCCGCGATGGCCGCGGCGCCAGCGACAGTCTCGGCGATCAGGACTTCAACCGGCTCCCACTTGCCCATCGGATCAGCCGACGTGCTCGAACCAGGAGGCCTTGCCGGCGATCTCGTATTCCTCGTCACCGATCTTGGTGACCTCGCAGCGGTCCTCGAAGATGTCCTCGCCGAGCTTCGGCACATAACCGAAGTCCCAGACGAAGGCGTGCATCAGCTGCTTGACCTTGACGCCGTGGCCCTTCTTGGGGCTGCGCTTGGTGTCGATGCCCTTGACGCGGATCTTGCCAGCGTCCGCGCCGGTGCCGAGCAGCAGCTCGTACAGCTCCGACTTCGAGGTGCCGCACACCGTCGAGGCGATCGTGATCTTGAGATTGGGCTTGCTGTCCCGCTTCGACTGCCCGGTCTTGCGATCCTTCGGGCGGAGATAGGAGAGCTTGGCGGTCGGAGGCTGGTTGTCCTTGGTGATGGTCTGCAGCGTCTCGAACGGCATTGGTTGGCTCCAACGATGTTGTGTTCTGTTTTTCAGATGGAACTGAGCTGTTCCATGAGGTTTTGACCGATTTCATACCGGTCCGCACAAAATGCCGCTGTTTCGACAGGCGCTCGCACCGTCGTGGGCTGAAGGGTCGATGACCCATAGCGCGCGGCTCTCCCTCTGCTAAGGCGAAGGCGAAGGCGCTGGCTCCAGGGCGGGACGGCACCGTGTTGACCTCGATCGAGGGGGCTGCCGTCCCTATGCGCTGGGGCAAGGTGTTGGTGATGGGCGCCGTGTTTGCCGCGAGCCCCTCAAGGGCGATGCGCGGGTCACGCTGGCGTGAGTTCTCTGGGAAAGCGCGGGGTGTCTTTCGTCGTCTGCCGGGGCTGGCGGCAGAGGACTCTATAAGACCACCCCTTATTGAAGGGAGAGAGAGAGGAGAGTGAGGAAGAAGCGCTCGCCTGTGGGCTCGCTTGTCCTCAACACGCAATTTTCCCAGAACGGGCGCGCGCACGAATGCACGTTTGAAAATGAAAAGTCAAAGGGTTTTTCACCAGAGTAGTGCATTACAGGACAGGGGTTGATGGCATTTACGCCGTTGGATCAGTGACTTGAGTGGTCTTGATCACGTTTTCGCGAGTGCACCACTTTGGTGCAATTTTTCGAGCAGATAAGAGACCGGTCGGTCCCGCTTGATGCAGTTGCATCGGTTGCAGATCATCAGCGTATTGTCGGGAGTGTGTCGGCCTCCCTTGGATAGAGGAATGGTGTGGTCGATGACCGGCGCGTTGACTGCCGGATACGTGCCGTCCATGGCGACGCCGCAATACGGGCAGAGGCCATCGTCTGGCATTGGAACTGTGTGCGGAATGTAGGACGCAGACTCGATCATGGCCCGCCGCTTGAGCGCGTAACCGCGTGTTTTATCAGCGTTATTCCGATTCCACTGAACTTTGAGAGCGGCGAGATGCGCTGCGTTTTCTTTGCGCCATCTGGCGACATTGGCGACTTGTTTATCGACCTCTGCGGCCCATTCCTCTGCAGTCCTGACCTTCAGCCTACAGGGCTTGTCCTGACTCCAATACGACCTCGTAGCTCCCTGACGTTCGGCCCTCCGCTTGATCTCTCCCTGCCATTGGCGGGAGCTCATCGTAATCGGTCGCTTGCGACGTCCGGACATCAGTCTATACCAATGATTTCAATGAGTTATGAGTTAGCACATTTGCGAGCATCATTTCCAGCCTCGACTCGAGCCAATCGTTGAAGCAGGGCAGCTTTTGTCCCTGATGTCCCGAATGTCCCGGCGAATGTCCCACGGGATGTCCCGCCGCTGATTTGCGCAAGGCGGCGTATTCCCGGTTGAGCGGAGCCATGGCGCCGGTGTCGGCCATGCGCGCGACCTCGCGCTCGATGCGATCGGTCAGGATCTCGAGCTGGGCACCCAGCTCCAGGTTGGAGACCAGCGCGATCCCCAGCTCCGCGGCGCGCTCGCGGATCAGCTTATTGGCCTGATGCTGCGCGCATTTCGCCCGGTACCCGGCCCGGAACACGCCGACCCTGCCGTCCCGGCTCAGGAGATCCTTCAGCACCCTGTCCGCGTCCGCGGGCGAGCGGAACCAGATGCGATGCCCCTCCCCGCGCAGGTCCGGCGCGATCACGCTCAAGCGGCAGAGGGCGCCGGATTTGTCGGGCTCGATCGCGATGGCGACGAGGCCGAGGGTCTTGAGATAGCGCTCGGCCAGGCGGCGGGAGCGGTTCGACGCCGATCTGGCGTGGTTGTGTCCGGTGATGCTCGGCATGGGGGAATGCTACCTCGGGCTGTCCCGTTCCGCACGCGGAAAAGCGTGACATTGGCCCGTGACATCGCTGGGACATTGGCCGGACATCCGTGACCTCGGCCATGTCGAGGTCATCGCCCGGGCGATTTGTGACCTCCGTGACATCGCGGCTAAGCCATTGATCTGATTGCGCGGTACCGTGATCGCCTCGGGCGTGACATCGGCCAAATGTCCCGGATGTCACAACGGGACGTCACATCCGGCTTCCAATTCGGGAACGCGGAAGGCAAACCGGGCTTTCCGCAACTCCCAAAGCGGCAATGCAACCTTAAATAGGCTGTCAAGGCCTGATTCGGCCCGGTTTTTTCATGCAAATGCATCCGGTTCCAGCTCTGGCGGGGCCGGTTCCATCCTAAAACGGGCATTTCTGCTTTGTTTTCAACGGCTTAGGCCAATAAAAGCCGCTTCTCTCTTTACATATGCACCAATCGGGTGCATTCTCTTCCGTAGCTCTTCCGGCTGTCCGGTAGGGCCGCTCCTCCGGCCTAGGTAAGCAGCCCCCTACGTTTCGGGCTTGGCCCTTTCGGCAGCTACTGCCGTTAGCCTCGCAGAGTCCCGCCAGCGGATCGGCCCTTGGGCAAGCCTGTCATATACAGGCCCCCGGGGGCGGTGCCCAAAGGCATAGGCCCGGCCCCGCCAGTTTGCGCACGCAACAGGGGCTAGGGCGCAAGGCCCCTCATTACGGGCCTTGTGGCTTGCCCCTCTAGTTTGCGCTCGCAACCATGGGGCCGGGGCTTTTCGGTAGCGTCCAAGCCCGTCTGGTATGGCACCCGCATTTAGGCCGCGCCTCATTAGCGCATTAGCCCCCGCACCGTTGCCATGGTTTCCAGCGCCGTTCGTAACCCTGCCGGTTCCATTCATTTGGCCGTCATAGGTAAAGCCCGGCTTTGCAGGCAATCCCCCGCAAAGTCTGGCCAATTCGCAAAGCCCGCCCGGGCCGTCATATACCGCCCGGGCGGCTTAGCGCAGTGTGGCACCTCTCTCTAATCGGGCCGCACCGCCCTAAGCCCCTCCGCCTTCCCCTCTCTCTATTCCCTGTCACGTCAACCGGCCCCGTTCGCAGCGGGGCCTTTTTCATGCGCCAACCGAGGAGACCACCAATGACTAAGACTTTCGACGCCATCGTTCGCTGGACCGACAGGAACGGCCGCTCGCAGCAAGCCACCTACGTCGTGCAGGAGACCAGCAAGACCAAAGCAGTCCGCGAGGCCGGCGCGCTGTTCCATCTCGACGAGGGTCGCGTCCGCAATCGCCGCATCGAGCCGATCGAGTGCAAGCGCCGCCTCGCGACGGCCGACGGCTTCCGTTCGATCTGAGGAGATCACATGGCCAAGACGACCCGCTTCCACGTCTTCTTCTTCGCCGACGGCTCCAAGCTGATCTCGGAGGAGCCGATCACCAAGGCGATGGCGCGGCGCGCTCACGGCTTCAAGGCCGAACCGGTGCGCGCCATGAACTGGAGCCCGATGCTTCGCCTCGCCATCGCATCAGCGCGCGACGCCGGCAAGTTCCCGCCGGCGCTGCCGGCCTGATCGCTTCCACCCGACAACCCCGACGTTCGCAGCGTCATCACAAGGAAACCACCATGCTGAAACTCGCGATCATCGCTCACCGCCGCCGCGCCACCCGCGTGTTCGGGCCGTTCCATAGCCACGCCGACGCCGAGCGCGCCGAGCGCCTCCTCGCCGCCAGCACCGAGATCGTGCCGGTGAGCGAGCTGCCGCGCAGAACGATCCTGCATTCCGCCCCGACCGAGTAGGAGGCCGCCATGAGCACGCACCACTTCCCGAGCACCGGCGCCGCCTACGATGCCTGCCAGACCGGCTGGTACTTCCGCCACACCGCAGAGGTCGAGGTCAAGACCGGCGACGTCCTCGTGATCGAGAGCGAGAAGGTCGTCGGCATCTGCGACACCTGGCCCGTCGCCGTCACGATCGAGTTCGGCCATCTGCACATTCCCGCCCACGGCGCCTCGCTGGCGAGCGTGTTCGAGGGCCGCAAGGTCACTGCCGAGCAGATCGCCGCCGCCAAGACCCTCGCCGAGCTGCGCGGCTGGCCGGTGCGCGACTGATGGCCAAATCGCACGCCGGCGGATGGGTCTGCACCCATCCCGACTGCGACCGCAAATCGTTCGGGACGTCCAAGCCCCGAACGTCATCGCTGGTTCGCAGCAACTTCAAGTTCACCAAGGACGGCAAGCCGATCTGCATCCGCTGCTGGAGCAGAGAGCAGCTGTCCATCAAGCAATAGCGCAAGTCCGAGCGCCGCTCCCGTAGCGACGCTCCAGCGTGCGCTTTTCGCACGGCCGTTTCGCAGACGGCTCAACCCCAACCGAAGGAGACCACCATGTCCGCCAAGCAAATCCAGATCATCAAGCTGATCCGCAAGCTCGAACTCGCCACCTATCGCAACGGCAAGTGAGCGGAGGCCGCCATGACCCTCATTGCCATCCGCAACGGCGAGACCGTCGTGATCGACCACGCCAAGCAGTCGACCGAAGCCCTTGGCGTCTTCCTCTCTGCTCCGATGCTGTCGATCGAGGACCAGATCACCGCCATCGAGGCCAAGCTCGCCCGCATGATCGCGACCGCCGAGACCGGCCGCGAGTGGGCCGACGTCGCCAAGGTCGAGGCCACCGAGCTGGTGCCGCTGCTCCGCAAGAAGGCGGTGCTCAAGCGCCTGGACGAAGCCCCCATCATCAACACCTGACCCACCGCCGTTTCGCAGACGGCACAAGGAGACCACCATGACGACCGAGATCAACACGCTCGAGGATTTCGAGCGCGCCTGCAAGGCGCACGACCTCACCTACAGCTACTCCGACGACGGCTACTACTATCGCAAAGGAGCGGACGAGTACGCCCGCATCGAGAAGGCAGCCGCGAAGTTTCCGCGTGCCGACGTCGAGCGCATCTGGAACGCGGTGGTCGACACCAAGCTGGTCGAGAGCGCGCGTTCGCAGTTCTACTGGCGCTGGCCGAAGCCGCCCTACCCGTTCTGCCGGACGCCGGAGAAGTGCGCAGGCAAGGGCTACTGCCCGAACGACATCGCCTGCAACGACTGACCATGCGCAAGCCGCGGCCCTATTACATGGTGCTGCGCCGGGCGAGCGAGACCAGTCCTGTGTACGTGTTCGCAACCGTGCGCAAGTTCATCCGCTACAGCGAGGCCGAGCTCTACACGCAGGGCCTCGCCGTCACCTCTTCCCCCATCATCGTCATGATCGGCTGATCGCAGTCAGCCGCAACCAAGGAGACCACCATGCATAAATCCAAAACTGTCACCGTGAACGAGGGCCGCGTGCTCGGCTACGGCCTCACCAAGACTGAGGCCAAGGCCGACCTCAAGAACGCGATCGCCCGCTGGTGCGCCGCCGACGAGCCGCACATGGAAACGCGGTTTGGCTGGCTCCTGATCGCCTACCAGATGCCGACCGGTGACTGCGCCTACCGCGTCATTGGGCCAGATCACCTGATCGAACACGGCAAGACACTCCATGCCAGCTGCATCTGCAACGGCACACTGGCGGAGGTGATCGACTCCGCGCGCTACAGCATCGCGCAGAACGCCTGGAACAGGGCCGGCAGCGACGAGACGCACATCGCCGAGGCTGGCCTTAAGGCCGAGCGCGCCGCCGAGCTACGGCGCTGGATCGCGTGGCAGCGGTCCTACGACACGCACCGCGCCGCGGGCAAGAGCCACAACGAGGCCTTCAATCTGGCGAGCGGGAGGGCTGCATGATGACCGAACCCCGCTTCACGTGGAAGTGCTCCTACATGGGCACCGTCGACTACATGGTGACCGACGACACCGGCACCTATTTCGCCGAGCTGCGCCACTCCGTGGATAGTTACGAACTATCGCTCGCCAACGGTGATGGCGTGCGCGCAGACTGGAAATCCTCGATCGGCATCTTGCGTCGGCGCAACTGCATCCGCCGCGCCGACGGCTCCTACTCCTTCGAGGTTCCGCCCGAGACGGTCGACGCCTTCAACGCATGGTGCCTGCAACGCTATCGCGAAAGCATGGCGCACCTCGAGTCGCAGCCCGAGCGTTACGGCTTCATCCCGCCGGATGATCCGATCCGCAAGCCGCCGATACTGGCGCGCGGCGGCGACTACCGCTTCGGCGAACACGCATGGGAGGTGACCCATGCCTTCGCGTAACATTGGCGGATCGCTCCTCCCCTCCAGCGAGCCACGCATCCGCAAACCGGTCGAGACGCCGTTCGGGACGTTGCAGGTCAAGGTGATCGATCAACTCGACACTCACGGCCTGTTCCATAAGGACGACAGGGGCGAGCGGCTTCTGGCAGAGCATCCGAACGGCTACTCCTGCCATGAACTACTCCTGCGTATGCAGAAACGCGATGTCCGCGCTACCACCGAGCAGGTGAACTACATCCTCGACTGCGGCGGCACTGCTCGCCGCATCGAACACATCCTCTCGATCATCACCTAGACCACCCGCCGTTTCGCAGACGGCATAACCCAAGGAGACCACCATGCAGTCCATCCAGCTGCTCGCCGATGCGCGAGCGATCGCCACCTATGTCGACGGCTTCCTCAAAAGGAACTTCGACGTCTCACTGATCGAGGTCGCGCTCGGCGGCACCGTGCTGTCGCTGTTCGCGGTCGCCGGCTACGTGATGGGAGGCCGCTGATGCGCAAGGCCGTCGTCATTCAGCCCCTCACTCCGCTCGACCTCACCATCGGATGGCTGATGCTGCTCGCCGCCATGTGGGGGATTGCGCCGTGATGCAGGTCATCACCCTCGTCGCTCTGGTGATCGCGACTGCGATCGCCATCGCGTCATTCATCACACTCGCCGCCGGACACGGCAAGCAAGGAGACCAGCAATGACCAAGACCGTTCTCGAAGTTCTCACCGAGGCCCGCAACCTGATCGCCGATCCAGAGCACTGGACCTATAACACTCACGCAGTCGATAGCGACGGCGTCGACGTCACCCCGACCAACCGAGCGGCGTGCGCTTGGTGCGCCAGCGGCGCGGTCGCCAAGATCACCCGCGGCTTCGGCAAGGGATGCTACGACGAAGCAACGGACCTTCTGAGCGGAGCGGCACGCTCGCTGTTTCCGGACGTGACGCGAGACTACCACGCCTATGTCCCGGTCAACGACGGAGAGGTCGGCGTCCCCGACGACGCGACGGGCGATCGAGGCATCGCTATCGCCCACACCAACATCATCAAGGTGTTCGACGCCGCGATCGAACAGGCCAAGGCGGGGGCGTCGGCATGATCCCCGGCAAGACCCTGGACCTGCTCGGCGCCCAAGCTGTCGCGACGGCACGCGCCAAGTTCGACAACGACGCCGACTATGCGCTGCTCGGCAAGGACCTCAATGACCTCCGCGTGCTCGCGCTGCGGCTGGAGGCGCGCATGGTCGACGCCAACGAGCTGCGCGACTGGCAGAACCGCATCGACCAGATGCTGTCCCGCGCCGAGCGCATCTACGAGTGAGTAACCGGCCGCGTTCGCAGCGCGGCCTCCATCACCAAACCCCACCCAAAGGAGACCATCATGTCCATCAGGACCCTGTTCCGCAAGACCTCGCCCGACGGCCGCGCCACCGTGCGCTTCATCGCCCGCGACGTGAAGGACAAGCCGTTCGCCGTCGTGCTCGACGTGCCGAGCGACCACGCCGCCTTCGAGACCTTCCACGACTTCGACCTCGCGGCCGGGTTCTTCACAACCCAGGTCAACGACATCATGAACGTCACCCACGTGCCGGGGGTCTGAGCCATGGGAGCCTTTCGCGGTTTCATGATCGGCACCCCGATCAGCCTCGCCATCTGGACGTTGATCCTCGTCGGCGCCGTCCACCTCTACGTCATCCTGTAGAGCACGACCCGCGTTCGCAGCGCGGCACCATCC